>DASPJQ010000503.1:0-3124 GCA_035628535.1 Flavobacteriales bacterium
ATTCGCATCGTGCGGGGGACCTTCAAAAAAGGGAAATGACAAAGGTGAAAGGCCAATAACCAACAGTTCCGCCAAGGAACAAAGTTTTGAAAATACAAAAATCAATACACTTGATTCAATTCCCCTGCAAACATTCAATGTTGATATTGCTGGCGATGATGAAATGGTTATTGGTGAAAAAAGGAGTTGTTACATTTTACCAAAAAACTGTTTTCTTGACGAAAACGGGAAGCCCGTTAACAGGGGTATTACAGTTGAACTGCGCGAACTGAACGCAATGCAAGATTTTATAAAGGGTGGGATTTCAACCATGAGCAACGGTAAATTGCTTTGCACAGGCGGGAGCTATTATTTTAATGCCAAAGCCAACGGTAAAAACCTTAAAATTAATCCGGCCGTAAAGCCTGTAGGGCTTTTTCCAGGTGTAAAAAAAGGCAAGGATATGGGATTTTTAAAGGGGAAATGACAAAGGATGGCGACATAAACTGGGTGGAACAAAGGTAAAAGGCAAACCGATTTTATCCAGGTTCGCACGCTTAATGCCGGGCTTACCGAAGAGCAAGCAATGGTTTTATGTTTTGAAGATGGCATAAAAAAATACAAAAAGCAAGGCACAACCTGGTATTACACGGGCGATGCCGATAAATTTTCGTCATGCGTTGGCTTTAGCGAAGTAAAGGACTGGCATGTGCAGAATATGAAAAGGCGCGCGCGTGCAGTAAGGTTGCTGATCAAGTACAAACAAAAACTATTGCAGGCGCTGGCCAACTACCTCAATAAAACGGGCAATGAAACCCTGGCCAATAACCCAGGAATGCGTGAAAAAATGATTAACATGGGCGCATATGATCCATACCAGTATGAAATGGATTTTACAGCTGGTGTAATTGCGATAAATTTGCGAAGGACACCGTGCAGAACCTTGAAATTATTGTTACCAATGCTGCCAACAAACAAAGCAGCGCTTATGTACACCTTTGCAGCAACGTTCGAAAAGTGCATGTAAAATTTTTTGCCGATGCCGGTAAGGCCACATTTGTGTGGCCGGTCAACCAAAGCACTTCGGTTATAGCTTATGGGGCCAACGGTAAAAAATTAAAGACCGGGGTAAAACCGCAAAAGGGTCAGCCGTTGAAAATTTGTTTGCCTAAATAGTAGTTATCAGTTATCTGTATGCCGGTTATAACGTGCCCTTTTAACACATTTGTTGATTACAGCCGTACTCCCTGATAACAAATAACGATTAATAAATAACTTTTTTCCCTACCTTAGCGCCCATGATCACTACTGAACAATTATCAAGCACAGTTGAGCGCCTTGAGGCGTTAAGGGGGTATCTTTGACATTGATACCAAACTGATAGAAATTCAAAACGAGGAAATTAAAACCCAGGACCCTGATTTTTGGAACGATCCCAAAAGGGCTGAAAGCATCCTCAAAACCATTCGCGAAAAAAAATACTGGACCGAGGGCTACGTAAAAGCCCGCAAGGAGGTTGACGATTTACAGGTATTGCTTGACTTTTATAAGGAAGGCGGTGCCACCGAAGAAGAAGTGGACAACCAATATGCCACAGCATTGGCACAGGTTGAGGAACTTGAATTTAAAAACATGCTGAGCGCACCCGAGGACGTAAACAGTGCTGTAATCCAGATAACGGCTGGCGCTGGTGGTACCGAGAGTTGCGACTGGGCAAGCATGCTTATGCGCATGTATTTGATGTGGGGGCAAAAAAAAGGTTTTAAAATTACCGAACTTGATCAGCAGCCGGGCGATGTGGCCGGTATTAAAAGCGTGACCCTTCAGTTCGAAGGCGATTTTGCCTATGGTTATCTTAAAGGAGAAAACGGTGTGCACCGCCTGGTGCGCATATCGCCTTTTGACTCCAACGCCAAGCGCCACACCAGTTTTTGCAGCGTATATGCCTATCCGTTAGTCAACGATGAAATAAATATTGAAATAAAGGATGCCGACATTGCCATTCAAACGTCACGAAGCGGTGGTGCGGGAGGTCAAAATGTAAACAAGGTTGAAACCAAGGTGCAGTTGACACACATTCCAACCGGTATAGTAGTGGTTTGCCAGGTTGAGCGTTCGCAAAGCGGCAACCGGGAAAGGGCCATGCAAATGTTGCGATCGCAATTATATGAACTGGAGTTGCGTAAACGCAATGAAGCCAAAGCCGCGACCGAAGCTGGCAAGAAAAAAATTGAATGGGGCTCGCAAATACGCAATTATGTGTTGCACCCGTATAAATTGGTGAAAGACGTGCGCACCGATTATGAAACAAGCAATGCACAGGCGGTGTTGGACGGAGAGCTGGACCCATTTATAAAAGCGTATTTGATGGAGTACGGGGGAGCGTAATAATTTCTGATTTCTAATTCTGGTTGGTGAGAATGTGGTCGTGCCGGATGTGTGATGAGATTCCTTTTCTGGCACGCAGATGAGGCTGAATCATGATTTTTTTATTGCCAGGCGATTACAGTCAATTAACATCAGCGTAGCGGGCCAATTGGTCCGTTCTGCAAAAAATACATATTGCTACCAGCGAAGTTCCCGAACCATAAGTTAGAAACCAGGGATCAAAACCGGTAGATCAGTTTTTAGCACGTGTTTAACAAAATACTTTCCGGTATAACAAATTCATAAGGTTTTTTAATGAACCCATAACGGCAAGGATTGTACTGGTTGGCGAGATTTGTAACCCAAATTAAGCTTATGCAAAAAGTATGGATCATTGCCGGAGTAGCCGCTGTAGCGGTTTTATCCTGCTCATCGCCCAAAAATGACAGCCTTATTTCAAGCCACCCCGGGGCACGACCAACCGGTGACGAGCGCGCATTAACCCCAAATAGCTATCGGGACGGGAACAGTTCTGAAACCATGGTATTTCCTGAAATCAATAACACGTTGAATGTACCGCCAACCGATGATCCGAAAGCCATAGCCATAGTGGACGATAAACCCGAGCAACATTTTCAAATCAACTGCCTGCGCGATACCACCATTGAAGCAGCCGAAGGTACAAAAATTTTCATCCCGGCTGAGGCCTTCAGGGACCGCGAAGGGAAAACTGTGACTTCAGTTGATTTTGGCGTACGTGAATATTACAATAACGGTG
>DASPJQ010000504.1:0-5298 GCA_035628535.1 Flavobacteriales bacterium
TTGAGGACATTGACCTGATCATTAATTTTGATGTGCCCCATGACGGGGAAGATTATATACACCGCATTGGGCGTACGGCACGCGCTGCCGCAAAGGGCATTGCATACACATTTGTGGATGAAACCGAACGCAAAAAATTCAAGCGTATTGAGGAACTATTGGGGAAGCAGGTGCCACGCGGAATTGTTCCTGATGATATAAAAGCAATTCAGCCCGCACAACGGCCACAACCAACCAAAAAACGGCATGGTAAATCCCGATGATATAAGCGGCATGGCCGAACGGGAAAAGGAAAAGGAAAAAAAACGCGGGCAGCAAAAGCCCAAACAAACTATTCCACACAGTTTCGCACCCAGGTCGTGTGAAAGCTGGTATGTTTTCAGCCGTATTTATCCTCATTATCCCAATTTTTTCTGGTGGGTGTTTGTCGTACTTACGCTTGGTATTGTATTCCTGGCTATTTGTTTTTCTACGGGTATCAGCCGGCCGGTTGGTCAATGGTCATTTTACACCGGCATGGGATTTATTGGTTTATTTATACTGCGCCTGCTTGTACACCACATTATGAAAATTACCGCTTTTGGCAGGTATAAAGATTGGCGCCAGAAAACAGGTTTTACTATAAACGGCTGGGAAAAACTGGGTATGCGCGAAGATTTTCCAAAAATACATCATTGGGACAAATTGGTTGAATACACGGTTAACGTTGAAGGTTTTACAACCGAAGCAGTGCGAAAAACCATACACGATGCTCTGTATTTGTTTATGGTAAGGGCCAACAATTGTTTTTACGAAAAAAATTTTATTCAAACAGGTTATAGTGGCGAAATACGCACCAAATGGAATTTTTCAGGGGAGTTAAGCGTTGCAGGAAGCGCCAATGAAATGGTAATGGGGCATATGTACCTGAATGTGGTTAACTACCTTAAACCTATTCATGAAAAACACCGTGTCATAAAAGCAGTTGATATAAAATACAGTGGTGAAATACGGCAGGTGGAACCACCCTCTACCGATTAATCATAGTGGAGTTCATCGTTATTTTTCTCCCCAATAAAGATAACTGCCTGAAAGTTCCTGACTGTGAATGGACCATCAACGGAGAGCTGGATCTTCACGTGTAATTTAATTATCCAATGGTCCGGTAATTGCATAACGCGGTTTAATCTACGCTATTGAGAATGAACCAATGGAAACAGGCCCCGGCATACTGAACGTTGAAGGCCGTTTGGTGTAATATAATTTTAACTAAATTGACCTTGCAAAATCTGCTATACTATCACGGGATGAAAAAAACGATTACCCTTGTTTTTATTTTTTCAATGAGTATTTGTGCTTCTTTCGCGCAAAAACGCATGTATAAAACAGGTATGCTCATTGACGAAAAACCGCCCAAAGGCATTGAGATTTATGATTTTGATGCCATGGGTTTTGGAGAGACCCTGCCTGACAGTATAAGCCTTTTGGAATATGCGCCTTATCCCGGTAACCAGGGCAATTATTCAACCTGCGTGGGATGGTCATACGGTTATTGCGGTACCAGCATTTTGTATGCACAAAAATACGGGATTAAAAACCGTGCGGTAATTACGGCACTGGCCATGTGCCCGTTTTCCATTTATAACCAGATAAAATCGGTATACGATTCCGATTGTGAAATGGGAACTCACATGCACCTTGCAGCAACCGAACTGCAGAAAAACGGCACCAAACGTTTTCATTTAAATGAAGTGGGCTGCGGACAAAGTTCCGAAAAGGATAACCAGTACAAAATATTTAAGGTTGACAACACGTATGCCATTTGGGACATTTACCGGGAAAAGTTTGTAACCGATTCCATTAAAATCCTGAATACGCGCAAGGCGCTGGCAGCCAAAAAACCAGTGCTCATTGGTTTTAAAACCACGTATTCGTTTTGTTATGATATACGCAGCAGTGACGGCTTTTGGGAAAAAGACCAAAGCAATTTATTTCCGGCTGGCGGACATGCCATGAGCGTAATCGGGTACAATGATAAAATGCAAGGCGGTTGTTTCCTGATACAAAACAGTTGGGGACGGGAATGGGGTAAAAACGGTTATGCATGGGTCACATACAAGGATTATGCAACGTATACATACAATGCCTACGTGATTGAACTGGAAGAAAAAACCAAAGGCGTTGCGGCTGTTGCAAAACCCAAAGGATGTGAGTATGGTAACTGCCTTGACGGGTACAGCCGGTTTAAGTTTGACAATGGTGATACATATGAGGGCGATGTTAAAAACGGTATGCCTGAAGGAAACGGTATTTACCAGTATGCAAACGGGGAAGTGTTTACGGGAACGTTCAAAGGCGGCAAAAAAGAGGGAAAGGGAACGTATTATTTTACAGACGGTACTGTAAAAACAGCCTGGTGGAGTTCCGATACCATTAATGCCGCAGCCGATTTCCTTGATTACACATACGCGGTAATTGATGTGGATGAAAACACCACCTACAGCGGATATTGCAAGGGGGAAGATTGGATTTTTGGGTCATATGAAAGCAGCGGAGGATATTCAGCCAGTATATACACAGGTAAATTCAGGGAGGGTAAGAAAGACGATTTCGGTATTCGGGAATTTTCAAGCTTTACCTACGTTGGGAGCATTGCCAACGATGCATTTTCCAAAGCCTATGCGTTTATTAGCAATAAGACAAAACGCATTTACATATACACTACCACCGAAGGCAGCTTTCAAAAAGCAACTAACAGCGTTGACTTGAGCGATAAAATTGTTTTATTCAAAGAAGACGAGGCCGACACCATGACTACAACCGATAAAAAACAGTGTACCTATGGCAACTGTCAGAACGGGTATGGAAAATTTACTTATGCCAGTGGAAATACCTATGAGGGATTTTTTAATAACGGTTATCGCAACGGTTATGGGAAATATACGACCAAACAAGGCGAGTCATATGAAGGGTTGTATTTTGCAAACACGCGCAACGATGTGGGTAAAGTAACTCTGAAAGACGGTGGTATTTTCATTGGTCGCTTTGAATTTGATAAAAGGCATGGTTATGGTATTTACACCGGTAAGGATAAAAAGTACCTGGCCGGTGAATGGAACAATGATAAATATGTAGAGTGGGAAGAAGAACTTGGTTTTGGCGGTGTCGAAGAACCGGAAGCTAAAAAAACAGAAGCAAAAACGGTTAAGCCCGGGAAGCATAAGGCCCAAAAACAAGCACGGTTTACATTAAAATGAGGGATTGGCAAAAATATGGCCTGTGCTTATTTGTTTCCTGTATTGCATGGGCGGCAAAAACCCAAACGGCACTTACACATGACGAAAAATACATCCTGGTCAAACACGTGTATGATCGCGTATTCATGGCCATGGGCATTGTTGATGTACAGCCTGAGCTATTACTGGATGATAAACGTGAATCAAGCGTAGCCTATTTAAAGCGCAATAAAGACGGAAGCCGGACCCTGGCCGTTGAAGAAAAGGCGTTCAATGTGTGCATGGAGTTTGGCGACCGTTCAACTGATGCCCTTGCTTTTTTAATCGGTCATGAACTGGGGCATTTCAGGTACAACCACCAATGGGGAAAAGATTTTGCTTCATCGTTTGCACTGGGCGATATTGAAGACAAAATGGCTGAGGCCAGTGATAAGTTATCCGAATTAAAATATTTTGAGACACAGGCCGACCATTCGGGCGGTATTTCCTGTTTTTTGGCAGGGTACGATATTCGCAGGTTGGGTGAGCCTTTATTGAAAAAAATATATGCCGCCTATAAATTACCCGAAGAACCGGCAAAATATCCAACGTTGAAAGAGCGTATAGCCATTACACAACAAAATGACAGTATAGTTGGTAAACTCATCACTGTTTTTGAAACCGGTAATTACGCCATGATGGTGAACGAATACCCCGAAGCCATAAAATGTTTTGAATTTGTATTGAACAAGGGGTTTAAAAGCCGCGAAGTTTACAATAACCTCGGTGTATGCTGTTTGTTGCAAGCTATAGACCTGATGGGGAATGAGGCTGTAAAATATATTTACCCGGTTGAAATTGATGTGGAATCACGCATAACAAGTACCAACAAAGGCGCCTCCGTTGAAACAAAAGGATTGGTGATAAAAGCCATGGAATATTTTACTCTGGCAACGCATCTTGACAAAGAATACAGTACCGGTTTTATAAATCTGGCCTGTGCGCACTCATTGGCCGGTGAAATTGATGAAGGGAAATATGCCGCGCAAAAGGCTATGAAACTGCTGCAGAAAAAATACATGGACCAATCAAAGCACATTCACGCGTACGTAATACTGGGTATTTTGTACGACCAGGAAAAAAATCCACGCGAAGCAAAAGCTACATTGGAGCAAGGGCTAAAAATCACCAACAGTTATTTGGCCGAAGTGAACCTGCAAATCATTAACGGCAAAAAAGCCACAGAATTCAAATGGAACAAAAAACTGGCCAAAGAAAAACTGGAAAGAGATGAAGTGGAAACAACGGGTAAACCTGGCAATGAATCAATAGCCGGATTGGTTGATTTCAACGACCTTGAAGGAATGGAACTGGAAGAAATTCCAATAGGCAAAAACAGTTGTTACTATTTGCTTTATAAAGATTCTCATGTATACAATCTTGTTACTTCTGATAACCATGAGCTGTATTTCCAGCAAACCCCTCAGGATTATGGCGGATCAACTGCACAGGATGTTAAAACAGGAGATACCAAAGAAACAATTTTTGCAAAATACGGGTTGCCCGACCTGGTTTATGCCGCCAGGGGCCAAACCTTTTTAATTTATAAAGGATCAAAACTTATGTTTACCCTTGCTTCCGATCCTCCTTCTGACAATACTGAAAGGGTTAAATGTTGGACCATCTGGAAACGCTATTAATAATTTAAAATTCAAGATTTAAAATGAAATCCTTCAATTTATTTTTAACAGTCGCATTGGTTCTTGCATTAACCTGCTTGCATGCCCAGGAGATTGAAGGCGGGCCGGTTCATTCATCAAAACTGGATAAGGAAAACGGGTTCAAAAAACTTGTTATAGGTAAAACTCTGAAAGAAGTAAAAAGCATTTTGATGAAAACCCCATTGGAGCCTTCTCAATCACGCGATCCTGAAACATATAATGCCGAATACAATACAGCCCTTTACCTTGTTGATTTGAAAAAAGGATACGATAAATTTCTGGGAGTTCCGGTTGACCGCATTGAAGTGTTGTTTGCGCCAAATATGTGGTCTGAAAAAGAAAATGCACCCGATGCTATATCAGAAGTGGTGATTTATTTTAAG
>DASPJQ010000505.1:0-1010 GCA_035628535.1 Flavobacteriales bacterium
CACTTCCAGGTATCACCGGCCAGTACCAGGCTTTCCCAATGGTCAATGGTTTGAGCATGACTCATTGAAAAACAAGCAATTGCAAGTGTCAGGAGCAAAGTGGCACCAATGCGTTTCATGACTTTAATAATTTGGTAACACAATATACTTCATTAATTAATATCCTGGTTGAAATTAATGATGAGTTACCGTAGCCCACGGCAGTAAACACTGGCTGAATTATAGTCTTCATTCAACTGCCGGCAATTTTTTTAAGCAAGTTTCACAGGTATTTGGCGGCCTTAACGGGCTATTCGCTACAAGTCCTCCCCTGAAGTGCAGCGTACGTCAAATCCTTGAGCAATGCAAACTAACTTTATGCGCGCTCACTTCAGGGTGCGGGCTTTCCGCTGCTATCCCTGGCCGAAATGGACCGTTGCATATTGAATACGAATACGCGGAGTTTGTAAAGCGCCCGGTACAGGCGGTTTTATGCGCTAACTTTAAATTGATTGACTAAGGCGTTCTTTTGCAAAAATTCGAAATCACATTTCCTTGCGCATCCGTGCCACAGGTATATTCAACTGCTCCCTGTATTTAGCAACCGTTCTGCGTGCAATGGTATAGCCTTTTTCCTTCAGCAGCTTTGCCAACTCATCATCGGTCAGCGGGCTTTTCTTGTCCTCGGCCCCAATGGCATCGCTCAAAATCTTTTTCACCTCGCGCGCGCTCACCTCTTCACCGCTCTCGGTCTGCAAACTTTCACTAAAGAATGTTTTCAGTAAAAAGGTGCCAAAATGGGTTTGCACGTATTTGCTGTTGGCCACGCGGCTCACGGTTGAAATGTCCATACCCACAATTTCGGCAATGTCCTTTAAAATCATGGGACGCAGTTTTGTTTCATCGCCCGTAACAAAATACTCGTGCTGCAACTGCATAATGGTATTCATAACCAGTAAAAGTGTTTGCTGCCGTTGCATAATGGCGTCAATAAACCATTTGGCGCTGTCAATGCGTTGTCTTACGAACTG
>DASPJQ010000506.1:0-5235 GCA_035628535.1 Flavobacteriales bacterium
AACGGAAGATGGTGAGTTCAAAAACGGGAAACTCTGGAACGGTAAAAAATACATTTACGATAAAAACGGGCTTATTCAGAAAATAGAAATCTGGAAAAACGGCAAATATACGGGGGATGGACAAATGGAGTAACAGTTAATTGTTATTGGTTAGTTACTTGTAATGAGGAATAAACTTAGGTTATATTTACCGGTCAAGCCACCTTCCTGTAACCTTTTGAGGTTTTTACGTTAGCTTTTCAAAACATGTGCCGTTATGAAAATGATTTCATTTACCATCCTTTCAATCCTGCTCACCTCATTTGCAACCCGTGAGTATAAAAGCCCGTACGACCTGGCCTTTGTTGAAAAAAACATGGCCTACATACCTGCCGGAACGCATACAAATGCCGGTTCTGACCAGGGCTTACCCTTAAAGTACAGGGAAGCAGTCCGCACAATAACCGTTGAGCGCTTCCACATGTACAACCATGAGGTTACCAATGGGCTTTATGTATATTATGTAAATGAACTGCGCAAAAAAGATACAACGGCTTACCGGAAGGCCTTGCCCGATACAGCTATTTGGAAAACGGAATATAATTACATGGAACCCTATGTTCAATATTATTTCCGTCATCCGGCTTATGCCGATTACCCGGTGGTTGGTATTACACACAATCAATGCCTCGAATTTTGCAAATGGTTGACCAATGCCTACAACACTAACCCAAAACGGAAATTTAAAAAGGTTGAATTTGATTTGCCCTCGTTGGATCAATGGGAGTATGCAGCCCGGGGCGGATTAAAAATGTCTCCTTTCCCATGGGGTGGGCCGTACATGCAAAACAAAAAAGGGGAATGGCTGGCCAACTTCAGGCAATTTTCTCAGTCGGGAATTTGGCGTGAAGAATATGAAACAACCAGCTCCACAGGAATAAAATATACAGAGGTGCGCTATGTGGCAAGTGGAGGCGGTGGTGATATTGCAGGTAGTCCCGGAACCCTTAATGATGCAGCCGACATAACGGCACCGGCAAAATCGTATTACCCGAATGACTATAAATTGTATAACATGGCCGGTAATGTAGAGGAGTTTGTAAAGGAAGAAGGTAAAACCAAAGGCGGTAGTTGGCGTGATTCCGGATATTATTTGCAGAATTCAGTATACGAGGAGTATGATCCAGTCCAGTCGGCCAGTACCGAGCGGGGTTTTCGTTTTGTAATGAAAGTGATTGAACAGTAGCTAATTTACGTGCCAAAATTTGCGGTATATTTACACCGCATGTGCGGCATTAACGGATACATTGGATTTAAAAACAAAGACCAGGGCCTTGCCGTTGTGCAAAACATGAACCGGTGCATGGCCCATCGCGGACCCGACAATACGGCCCAATGGACCAATGATAACATTGCCCTTGGCCATGTGCGGTTATCAATCCTTGATTTATCAGAAGCGGCCAACCAGCCGTTTGTTTCTGCGTGCGGTAATTATGTAATTGTTTTTAATGGCGAGATTTACAATTTTGCCGCAGTCAAAAAAACACTATTGACCCGATTCCCCGGGTTGGTTTTTCGGACCACGAGTGATACCGAAATTTTATTACATGCATACATAAAACTGGGTGAGGATTGCCTTCAGGAGCTCAATGGTATGTTTGCTTTTGCCATTTGGGACATTGCACAAAAAAAAATGTTTATTGCCCGTGACAGGATAGGTGAGAAACCCCTGTATTATTATAGTGAAAGCAATGTTTTTTTATTCGCTTCTGAAATACGCTCGTTGCTTGCAACCGGGTTGGTGCCGCGCAAACTCAACAGCGAGGCGCTAAATGACTACGTACAATATCAAACCGTGCACGCACCATATACCCTTATTCAGGATGTATACATGCTGATGCCGGGCAATTACCTTACCGTTGAGGATGGATTTGTGTTTACAAAGAACTACTGGAATCCGAAAGTCAATGAAGAACGCATACCGGAGAACGGAGGACGAAAAACGGGTAATTCCAACATTATTTCAGGTATTAAAACGATTTTTGAAGATTCCGTCCGCCTGCGCATGGTAGCCGATGTGGAGGTAGGGGCGTTTTTGTCAGGCGGCATCGACTCTTCGGCCGTAGTGGCTCAAATGGCGCGCTTGAGCACAAAACCGGTATCCACTTTCTCTGTTATATTTGGCGAAAAGGATTTTTCAGAAGAAGAATTCTCGAACCAGATTGCTCATACGTACAAAACAAACCATCATCCCATACGCATTACAGCGGATGAATTTTTACATGAAATTCCGGTAATACTAAAGGCCGTTGATTTTCCGGGAGGTGACGGGCCCAACACTTACGCAGTTGCTAAAGCCACGCGCAAAACGGGCATCAAAGTGGCCATGACAGGTTTGGGTGGCGATGAATTGTTTGCCGGTTATCCCGTGTTCGCGCAAACGCATGCCTTTCATCAAAAAAAAATCCTAAAAAAAACACCGCGTTTTGTGAGGCAAATGGCGGGCGCGGCCATTGGTGCGGTTAAAGGTGGAACCACTGGACAAAAATACAGGCGCATTCTGGCGCAAAAAAAAATAACCGATGCAGGGTTTTACAGTTTGTCGCGCCAGTTGTTTGATAAGGAATTTGTAAAGAAATTACTGGGTTTAAAAACCAACGGAACCTTACCTGTTGAAGAGTTGGCAAAAGTGGTTTTTAACGGGCAACACCCGCACCATTTGCTATCGCAGGTTTCCATTGCCGAAATGCGTACCTACATGCAAAACGTTTTGCTGCGCGACACTGACCAGATGACCATGGCACATGCTCTTGAGGTACGGGCACCTTTTCTTGATCACAGGCTCATTGAATTTGCGCTAAGTGTAAACGATAAATTAAAATATCCGCATACGCCCAAGCAACTATTTGTCCAGGCCATGGGCGATTTACTTCCGCCTGCGGTGGTGAACCGGAAAAAAATGGGCTTTACTTTCCCCTGGGCGTATTGGTTGAGGAACGAAATGCGTACTTACTGTGAACAACGCATACAAGCGCTGGCGCAACGTGGTTACTTTAATAAGGAGATGCTGACGGGACTTTGGGAACAATTTATAAAAAATGACCCTTCAGTAACCTGGAGCAGGGTGTGGCACCTGGTTACGCTGGAAGAATGGTTGAACAACAATAACATTGAATAAACGTAAGACCATATTGGTGTTCATTGATTGGTTTTTGCCGGGCACCAATGCCGGTGGGCCTGTACGGTCAGTATACTCAATGATTAAAATCCTCCAAAAAGATTTTGATTTTAAAATTTTCACACGCAATACCGACCATAATTCAACAGCGCCATACAATGATGTGCAGGCCAATACATGGGTGAAATTTGATGAACACATTGAAGTGTATTATTGTTCCCAAAACAACCTCACAAAGCAAAAAATAAAATGGGCTGTGGAAGAAGTGAAGGCCGACAAAATTTACATTAACAGTTTTTATTCGCCATGGTTCAGCATTTACCCGTTGCAGGTTATAAAAAAGTCAGGGCTACAAAAAAAAGTAGTGTTGGCACCACGCGGTATGTTGGGTAAAGGGGCCTTGTCCATTAAACCGTTCAAGAAAAAGTTATTTATTTTTTTCGCTAAACTTCAAGGACTTCATAAAGGCATAACCTGGCAGGCTTCAAGCGAAAATGAGAAAAAAGATATTATCACTGTTTTTGGACCTTCTGTTGACATTAAAGTAGCCGGGAACCTGTCCTACATTCAACAATTAAAATTTGAGGAAAAACCAAAGCAGCCCCGCGAGCTTAACCTGTACTTTCTATCGCGCATTGTACCAATAAAAAACCTGCATACAGCCATTGAGGCCCTGCGAAAAACTGACCTACAAAATAAAATACGGTTTGATATTTACGGGCCTATTGAAGATAAAGCTTATTGGAACAAATGCATGGCCTTGTTTTCAACGCTTCAATCCAATTGTAAGGTACAATATAAAGGAGTTGTTAAGGCGGCCGATGTGCAGGACGTGTCAAATAATTACCATGCTCTATACATGCCCACCCTGAACGAAAATTTCGGCCATTCAATTATGGAAGCTTTTGCTGCAGGATGCCCGGTCATTATTTCAGATCAAACGCCATGGAATAACCTTGAGTCGCTGGGAATGGGGTATAACATCAAGGTGTATGAACAAAATGTGCTGGAGGAACTTGCGGGGGCGGTAAACGAATTGGCATCGCTCGACCATGTACAGTACAATAACCTTGCGTTGAAAGCGTGGAGTTTTGCGCATTTTTATCTTACCAACAATGCCAATGTTCAGGCCAACAAAGCCTTGTTTACGTGAAAAATAATGATATATTTTTTCTACGGTTCCGGCAAGTATTTTTTCCCGGGAAATTAAGCAGGGGTTTAAGGACACAACCGTTCACCTGTTCAGCATAAAAAACGCAGGTAGGGGCTGCACAGGATTCCCACCGGCAAAGGGGAGCGTTGTACGCACTATATGCTCGAACTATATAGGGAAGTGAATGCGGTTATGCTTACAGGTCCGTTTTGATTGCAGTGTTCATGCATGAAATTTTGACAAATTATGCAAAACCCAGGCGGTTCAGGGTCGGCAAGGTTTATAACGTCATTGTTCTTGAATAGCCGGGCCTTTCATGACAGGCAAGCAACCTTGCCTCATTTTATGGTCAATGATTTCTGGAGTGGTTTATAGTGATTGATAGTGAGATAAATTTAAACATCGTCAATCACCCGTTTGTCGTTGAATACTTTCTTTTTTTGCGTTGACGCTTTTTTTATTTTTTTGGCTATGAAAAGGGATGTGGCCAGCAAAAACGGGATCGCTAGGGCAAATACCAAACCGCGCGCGAACGTAGCTGTTACCCAAGGCAAAAAAATAGCGCACACAAATCCAAAAATAACCAGGTAAATAAATCCATAAAAGAAATTGTGCTTTTTGTTGAAGTCAAAGAAAATAACCAGGGGAAAGACCACCACGATGGGCATAAAAATATAAATCAGTAACTTCAACTGGGATCGGGGTTAAAAATTATTCAAATACCTCAATCATGTTCCCGTCAAAACTGGCAAATACCATGGCGGGGTGAGAATCCTGGTGGTGTATGTTTCCTTTGTTGTCAATGCCAATGGCACCAGCAAACCCATCATACGGTTTTAATTCATCAAACGATTTTTGAAAGGCATCGTGTATTTTCATGCCATCGGTAACCCGCGTCACAATTTTTGTGGCCAGGGCCGCGCTT
>DASPJQ010000507.1:0-1614 GCA_035628535.1 Flavobacteriales bacterium
TTTGGCCTTTAAAAATTTCAAATCGTTTTTCATGTTGGGCGATTCAAAATGTTTTTCAGGGTACCCTGCAACACCAATGCAGAAATTGGTAGGTTCCATATCTTTTACATCTTCCTCCATGTATTGGCCCTTGTTCATACAGGCAACCTGTTTTACAAGGTCAAGCCCATAAGCATTTCCATCGGGGTCGGGCACAAAAGCGCTTTCGGTTTTAATGGCATCGCCACGCAGGGCAAGTACATTATCAATTCCTAAAAACTGGAGGTCAATCAATGCGTTTTCAGTTTCCTGCTTGGTAAATCCACCGCAAATAATGTGCGGAACCGTATCAATCTTGTATTTGTTCATAATGGCGGCACAAATACCAACCGTTCCCGGGCGTTTGCGTATACTTACTTTTTCAAGATACCCGCTTGGACGCTTTTTGTAAACGTACTCTTCACGGTGATACGTAACGTCAATAAACGAAGGATTGAATTCCAATAACGGGTCAATGCTGTCATAAATGCTTTGTATGCTTTTTCCCTTAAGCGGAGGTAAAATTTCGATGGAAAAAAGCGTGCGTTTCGCTTCCTGTAAGTGCTGAATAACTTTCATTGCCGGTTAAAATGGTGGGCAAAGATAATTATTTCGCAATTATGACAAAGCAATTAAATGCAGCTATATTTTCAGGAATCTTTTGGCAATGAATCCCTTAGTTGATTCAATTACCAGGGTATACAAACCCGCATCCAGCCCGGAAACATCTACCGTATTCAATTGAATCCCGCGTTCACACACCAGCTTTCCTGCTGCATCATAAATTATGGCTGAACCATTCAATGAAACCGTTGATTGCAACACCAGTTGTGTGCTTGCCGGGTTCGGATAAATTTGAAGTTGAACGGGTTCATTTTCCGCCATACTACTTGGGCAATTGGACTGGTAAACATTTACATCATCAACCATAAATCCGTCCTGGCCGGTATCAACCGAATCGGAAACAAATCGAAAGCGAAACTCCCAGTCGGGCCAGCCGCCCCTGATAGCCACCCAGGAATAAATTGACATGGAAATATGTTGATTTCCTGTTCCTGTTATACCTGTTTCACCGTTATAAAGATTACACGTATCGGCTATTGGTAACCCGTTTACATAATAAAACCCCCCTGCTGGATAATTATAATTCGGATTGTCGCAAATATTTATCCATGCAGAACCTGTATCCTGTTTTATTTCAAGAACAAGCCCGTCTTTGCACAATTCCGAATCGTATTTGAGTTTAAAATCCAACTGGTAGCAATAATACCCATCCAGTTTAAGCGTAAATGCTGAATTGCAATTGACAGCATACGGATTTAGTGTATCGGTTATAATGGCATTGGGCAAGCTGAATGCACTGTCAAGAATTGATTTACCGGGTTCGCCAATCATCCAGCAACCGGCCGTATCAATTTGTATTAAACTGGTGTCAAGGTGCTCGGTATTTTCAAAATTAATGGTTCGCAAGCCCCATTGCGCTTTGCCGGTAAAAAAGAAGAATACAAGAAAAACGGTTAGGTAGTTTTTAAGCATAGGCATTGTTTTGCTTAAAACTAAAAAATTCTTTTAAAAGAAGCTAAACCGATGCCTCAA
>DASPJQ010000508.1:0-3059 GCA_035628535.1 Flavobacteriales bacterium
TTATAAAAATCCTTCATATCAATTTTCTGGGTTTTGGTAATGTACGAATGGAAGTTTTCGAAGGAGCTCATCAGCATTTTTGAATAATGGGCGCCTTCGGGATTCGCTATCATAATGTTTTTTTCCACGCTGTCAACCACAAAACGGTATTGTTTGTTTTGGTAAGAATGAACCCCTAACATAAATTGATGGTAATAGTTCCCCGACCGGATGGTGTAACCTTTTTGCTTTTCATAAGCCACTTTGTCGGTATGCGTCTTGTAAGAAGCAATTTCTACATCTACTGAAAAAGTTTTTTTTGTTTCAAAAAAAGCGGAGGCTTTATCAATAAGAGCGTCATACTCCTTTATGGTGATTTCCTTCCATTCGCCCGTTTGAACAGGTGAAATGAAACTCATGCCCAAAAGAGCAATACAAAATAAAACCGGTATAAGCGCAGCCTTTTTCATTATTTTTTTACAACAGTTGTTTTGCTTTCCTGGATGGTCATGATCCCTTTTTCAGTTTCTTTTTTGATGCGTGTGAGTTTCCCTTCTTCGTCATATTCATACATGGTGGCGTAATTGCGCTCATCAAGTTCAGCAACCAGGCGCAATGTTACCGGGTCGTAAACATAGGATTTCATGCTGCCGTCAAAAGGGAAAATGCGGATATCATCAAAATAACAATCGCCCGTGGTGCAATCCAGCATAATGTCCATTTGTGTAGCACCAGTTGGTACAATAAATTCTTTTTCAATACGCTGCCACCCATCAATGATCTGGCCGCTGGCACCAAAAGGTCCAACCGTACTGAAACTTGGAAAATCAAGCGTGACTTGCGGGAATGTATAACTGGTTTTGGATAAAAGCGCATTTTTTTCTTTGACCCAGGCGCTGAATAAGTATTTCCCAGGCGTTGGTGCAAATGAACCGATGCAATGTTCGCATGGTATATCGCAATCAATAATGGTGATGGTTGCAGTTGTGGTTTCAATAACGGTACTGCCAACAATTACATTCACAGTTATTATATATGTTCCCGGGGTCGTGTAAGTATGTGTGCCGGTAAATGTTACAGGAGCAGGACCCGACAACCAGCTTACTGGTCCGCTTTGCAAGGGACCATCGTTAAAGTCAATTTGGGCTGTTGCATTGCCACCTTTGCATGATGACACGGTAACACTTACTGGCTGATTGGAACATGCCGTCAATTCTGGCATTGTTACCGGGTAGCAACTTGGAGCGCATTCGAGGCACTCCGAATCAAAGCCAATGTAATTAGGCGTCACCCAACCATAGCACTCGTTTACCCGAAGGTGAAGAATGTATTTACCGGCTGGTAGTCCCACAAACGTATACGGACTTGGTGCAATGGCAACCGATGAAGTGGAATAAATGTTTGCAGGGACCGCAGCTGTGCAATTTGCCGTTGTTGATAGCGGACCATAAAGCGTCCATCCCCTGAACCCAAATTGAGAATGGAATTCGATGGTTTGAACCGCATTCATAGGGGCATTCACACAGAACTCATACCATTGGTCAACTTCAAACGTAGTAGGTGAGCAACTGGGTATAAAGCAGCATTGGAAAAACGATGTATCGCCATTGCAGGCGTTCAAGGCCGTTGCGCATGTCATATTTGGAGGGGGCTGAGCAATGGCTCGCCCTGCACAAAAAATCGTTATGAATAAAAACAGTTTCTTCATAAAATTAGTTTGTTATAAATGTTGTTGTTTGGCATCCGTTGGCATCTGTAACCGTTACTTCAACCGAAGAACCGACTACCGATCCGCTTAAGCTGAATCCTGTTGCTGTAAGGTTAATGGTTGGATCACCGTAAATCACATTGTACTGAATGTTGTATGGGGCTGTACCATTGTTAATGGTATAAACACCGGCAGCCAGGGTGCCCGTTACGGTAAGATTACATCCGGCAGGATCACAAATGGTCAGGAATTTGGTCATTTTAACCGTGTTGCTGGCTGCAACCATAATTGACGAACGCCCGGTGTGCGAAGCGTCTTTTGTCACATTCGGTACATGGTTGGTAAATTTGAAATGGTTGTCGGCACATGGGCTAAAACCATAGTCCTCAAAATTATCAAAACCAAGCTGGTTATACCGCGAATTGGCAGCTACTGCCGTTGCAAATGTTTGGCGGTAACCGAATGTTGCTGCTGAATAGCGCTCAAGCGCGTCTTTGTTTTCTAGTTCTTGACCAAACGGACTGAATTCTGTCACCTCACTAGTGAACGTCCAGTTTTTACCGTCAATCATCCAATTGCCGGCATTTAGGCGATAATAAGGTGTGAATGAAACAAACATACCGTCTTTTCGAATGTTTGTGTTGTTGTTATAATGGCTCTGTGTTCGTTGCGCAAGATGCAACAATGATTTTTTCATGCGCCAGTTGCCTTTTGTTCCCAATATATATGGATTAGTTGATGAGGAAGCAAAATCGCCACTGGCATCAAAACAATCACAGAACGTGCGCCATTGATCAGTAAATTCGACTGCAGATGCCTGCAATACGTTAGTGAACAAGTTGTTTTTGAAATTGGTTACAGGATTTGCCAATGTTGTGACTGATGCAATGGTTGTTGATTGCATATTGCGCCTGCCTGAACGAATGATTTTCGTAATGTACGTTCCATTAGGGATAGGACCTCCAACTTTATTCACAACTGTAATTGAAGTTGCAGTAACATTGGTTACCCAACCTTTGGTAACGGTTGAGCCTTGTATTAATTCAAGTTCATCGCCCGGCACATAAACAGCCGAAGCATTGGCGTAATTGGCAACACCAGTTCCAGCCGTGAAAGCATGGTTGAGCACAATGCCTAAATTTTTGTAAGCCTGGCCCATGCCTTTTTCATAATACCAATGAGCCGGATAATTGAGCGTGTAAATTGCGTCATTGAAATCGGTGGTGGTTTGGGTTACCAATACCTCACCGGTTTCAGAATCATAAGCCAGGTTTTTGGTTGAAACAACCGAACCAAGATCCTTGGCTATCGTTTCTTCTAGAATACCAAAACGCTGTATAACTTTTGTAGTGGTGGCACTCCTGAATTGGGT
>DASPJQ010000509.1:0-3602 GCA_035628535.1 Flavobacteriales bacterium
GTCACAATAAACTATTTGCGCAAATTTCCTGTCAAGCACAATGGGTGGCGAAACGGCAGAAAGGAAAATATCCTTACCATATTCCCGGTCGTTAATGAGCTTGAAATTTCCATATATCCATTTGTTCTCGAAAAAGAAATCATCCCAACGCCAATTAAAAAAGAGCACCCATTCATTAAACCCAGCGCCCCACGGGTGGGCCAACGGCAGGTTATAGTGTCCATAATTTTGCAGTGTTACATTGTGCGTATAGGCGTAAGGGGTTACATAATTATATTCTATCCGCCAGACCTGGTTTTTAAACCCTAAAGGCGCATACCAGGCTCCTCCCAACTGGTATCCGGCTTTTACCTGGTTCCCCAAACCGTCAACCATTACCTGCGCGTAAGCCATGATTTTTTTTGTTAATTTGTATTTACCCTGCAACCCTATCAGGTTATTGTTGGTGCTGTCAAAACCAAAACGAACCAGGTTTACTACCGGCACCGGATTTAACAAAGTGTAATCAAATTTTTGCTGTTGAAAATTCTTCATGCGCTGCCAAACTGTGGCTTCCATAAAACCGAGTTCAAATTTTTTATTTACAAGAAATGAAGCATAGTGAACAGACACGGCCTTGCGTTCAAACGTTGCCTCGGGGGTTGTAAAAACCGGCAGCCGTCTTAAACTTTGCATGCTGGCATAAACAGCCGTATAATGCAAACGTCCTTTGAACAAACCAACGGTGGCTTTTGCCATCGGGTAAACAAAACTATTGTCACTTAATAAAAGTGACCTGTAACCGTAGCCGATAAAGAGCTTATCGGTACCGAACTGTAAATTCAGGTTCTTAACCGGACTGAAAGAAAGATAGCCCGACACCATGGCAAAATCATAACCCGTGGTCTTAAACGGTTTTGTGCGACCCTGCCCGTAAAAATTAGCATAACCGGCATCGGTAACATAATTCCCTTTGAAATTCGGATGCTGCGGTCCTATTTTATTGGCGTATTCCATCAAATACGTTTGCACCCGAACCTGGTTTTCATAAAACGAGGTTGACATGCTGAACTTTTTTGTAATGTGCACATTGGCAATAAACCCGCGAATGTTCTTATACATGTTTATGGCATCATTGCGCCCAACATCACGACCAATTTCAAGTGTCAAAACCGGGTTGATTTCCAGGTCAACGTCCTTTTCGCGCGCAGCAAAAAAGCTCTCGTATTTCATTTTCCGTTTAAGCCAGGTGTGGTCAGCCAGCAGGTGTGCAAAATGCTTGGTGTGCCACGAACTGTTTTTTGAAACAAAAAAAGCCAACGTTATTGAATCGGTTTCCTTATAAGGCCGCATACCGGTATGCATGGGCAGTGAATCAACGCTGTTCATCCATTGTTGAAACCTTAGGCTCATGGTATGGTTCATGGGCATGTTTAATTGCTGTGCATTACATATACACGCACAGCAAACCATTAAAACCAACGTTAAACGCATCAATACCATTCCATGCCTCCCAATGAATTGTATACTTTTTGAATACCCTCTTCAAGTCCAATGGTATGTTTCCATCCAAGGGCATTAATTTTTGAAACATCCATCAATTTTCGGGGGGTCCCATCGGGTTTACTCGTATCAAATTCAATATCGCCTTTAAAGCCAACTATTTTCCTGACCAAAAAAGCCAGGTCCTTTATGGTAATGTCGCTACCGGTTCCTATGTTCACGTGTTCAGTACCTGAATAATTTTCAAGCAAAAAAAAGCAGGCCTCGGCCAGGTCATCCACGTGCAGGAACTCACGCATGGGCGATCCGGAACCCCAAATTTGAACGGTAGGTTTATTTTCTTTCCTGGCTGTATGAAACTTGCGTATCAAAGCAGGCAATACATGCGAATTATTGAGATCATAATTGTCATTAGGTCCGTATAAGTTCGTTGGCATGGCCGAAATAAAATCACAGTTGTATTGCCTGCGATACGACTCACATAATTTTATACCTGCAATTTTGGCTATGGCATATGGTTCATTGGTAAATTCCAATTCCGAAGTCAGCAGGTATTCTTCTTTTAACGGTTGGGGGGCCATGCGCGGGTATATGCAGGACGAACCAAGGAAAAGTAATTTTTTTACCTTGTTTACAAATGCTGCATGAATTACATTGGCCTCAATCATGAGATTTTGATAAATAAAATCGGCACGGTAAACATTGTTGGCATAAATGCCGCCAACTTTGGCTGCTGCCAGGACAACATACGCAGGTTTTTCAGTTTTAAAAAATGCATTCACCTTTTGCTGATCGGTTAAATCCAATTCGGCCGATGTCCTGCAAACAATGTTTGAAAATCCGTTCGCTTCAAGATTCCGTTTAATTGCCGAACCAACCATGCCCCTATGCCCGGCAACATATATTTTTTCATTTTTATTCACGCTATTCGTTGAATTGCTGAACCGAATGTCCACCTTTAATCAGGTATTTATCGCGTTCAAATATCTTAATATCTTCGCTCACCATTTCCTTAATAAGGTCGGTTAGCTCATAGGTATGTTTCCATCCGAGTTTTGTCCTGGCTTTGCTGGCATCGCCAATGAGTAAATCTACCTCAGTGGGCCTGAAGTACCGCGGATCAATTTCAACCAGGCATTTACCGGTTTTGGCATCGCATCCTTTTTCGTCAACACCGCTTCCCTTCCAGTTTATGGTGATTCCCGCTTCTGCAAAAGCAAGATCAATAAAATGCCGCACAGTATATGTTTTACCGGTGGCCAACACAAAATCATCGGGTTCATTGTGCTGCATCATTAACCACATGCCTTCAACATAATCTTTCGCATGGCCCCAGTCGCGCTGCGCATCAATGTTGCCCATATACAGTTTTTCCTGTAATCCCAATTTTATTTTTGCTACGCCCCGCGTGATTTTTCGCGTAACAAACGTTTCACCGCGCAAAGGGCTTTCATGGTTAAATAAAATACCGTTGGACGCAAATATGCCATATGCCTCACGGTAATTTTTAACGATCCAAAATGCATACAGTTTAGCCACACCATAGGGGCTGCGCGGGTAAAACGGGGTTGTTTCCTTTTGCGGTACTTCCTGCACCTTACCATACAGTTCAGAGGTTGAAGCCTGGTAAAAACGGGTTTTCTTTTCCAGGCCAAGTATACGTATGGCTTCCAATAAACGCAGGGTCCCCATTGCGTCAGAATTAGCCGTGTATTCAGGCGTTTCAAACGAAACCTGCACATGCGATTGCGCGCCCAGGTTGTAAATTTCATCAGGTTGCACTTCCTGCACAATGCGTATTAAATTGGTGCTATCAGTCAAGTCACCATAGTGTAAAAAGAAATTTACATTTGATTCGTGCTGGTCCCTGTACAAATCATCAATACGTTGCGTATTGAAAAGCGAACTCCTTCGTTTTATTCCGTGCACTTCATATCCTTTATCAAGGAGCAATTTTGACAAATACGCCCCGTCTTGTCCGGTTACCCCGGTTATTAATGCTTTTTTTTTCATTTAGCTTTTTACTGACTATGTTTACTTTTCGGGTATTTCATTTTTAACTTACGAAGCCTTGTAACCATTGCGGAAAGTATCAAATGGTCGCGAAACCAGTTTTGATC
>DASPJQ010000510.1:0-5146 GCA_035628535.1 Flavobacteriales bacterium
GAGTGGATGACAAATATATACAATGCTCTTGAACACCGCAAAAAACAATTTAAAAAAGTCAAATTCAGGCTGCCCACCGAAGCTGAATGGGAAATGCTGGCGCGTGCCGGTAAACCGGTTGAAAACAAATACCCCTGGGATGGCGAGTTTCCACGCAATGCACGTGGCTGTTACCTGGCCAACATACAAACGCTCAAAAATGTTTCAGCCAATGGAAGTACCTGTCCTGAACACGATGGCGGAATTTTTCCCGTAAAAAATACATCGTATAACCCGAACAATTTTGGTCTTTTCTGCATCATTGGCAATGTTGCCGAAATGGTGAGCGAAAAAGGGATTGCAAAGGGAGGCGGATGGAATACACCGGCTGAAGAAGCCATAATAAAAACGCAGCAGAAATATACCGGCCCCGATGCCAACGTTGGCTTCAGGGTGGTTATGGAAATTATTGAAAAATAAGCTGACGTCCCCCAAAAAAAATAAAAGCGCATAGTTGGGATTTTTTACTGCATATAAAAAATGGACTGATGAGCAACTAATGGTTGCCATTGGTAAAAACGATTATCGTGCGTTTGATGAATTGCATAAACGGTATAACAAACGCCTGTTATTTTTTATGCTCAAGATGTTAAACAACGATGGTCAAAAAGCGCAGGACCTGTTGCAGGATTTGTTTTTAAAAATAGTGGAACGGCCGCATTTATTCAATCCTGAAAAAAAATTTATTAGCTGGGTGTTTACGGTAGCGGCCAACATGTGCCGCACCGTACACCGTGATGCAAAAAATGAAATTTCAACCGAAGAACCTGCATTTTCAGAAGGGTATTCCAACGGTGACGAATTGATTGCCCGCTTTGATGCTGTTGCGTTCCAGGCCGAGTTGGGGCGGGCCCTTGACGCATTACCATACGAACACAAGGAAACGTTTATACTGCGGTTCCAGGAAGGTTTCAGCTTGCAGGAAATTTCAATGATGATGAATTGTTCGGTTGGAACGGTTAAATCACGCATTTATTATACAACGCGCAAACTGGCCATGGACCTTGAAGCGTTCAGGCCGCTTTTAAAGAAAATGTAGGTATGGACTAGTCTGGCTTCAACTAAAATTAAATGCGCAGGAATAGCGCATGTGACCTTTAAAAAACAAATTATTGCGTATGAAAGATAATTATGTCATACAGGAATTGATTGAGCACAATAACTTTGAAGCGCTTTCTGCTGAGGAGAAAAAAATGGTGCTCAGTGAAATTACACAGGAAGAGTATGAAAGCCGAAGGGCCATTGTGCTTGACACCCGGTTGTTTTTGGCAACAGGCGTTGAAAACATAAAGCCCGATGCCGCATTAAAAAACCGTGTAGCCGCCCTTATGCAGGTTAAAAAGCAACAGCAAAAAGGATTTGCTTTCCTGGTTACTTTTCAAATTCCGGCTTATGCTGCTGTGGCGGCTATTCTTGTTTTAGTGACCGTTTTGTATCCGCGCGAGTCGCCACCAAAAAATCAATTGGCTGTGGTTGATACCGTTTACAGGACGGCCGATCCGGTATATATACATGACACGGTTGTAAAAGAAAAAAGCAAGGTCCATTATGTAAAAGTACCCGTTATAAAAGTAGTTGAAATGCAACGCACGGAAATTGATTTGCCTGCCAGCGCAATGGTTGAACAACCGTTAAACGCGGGAATTGTTCCAACGGTGACGCTTGCCCAGGAACAGTTGCAGGGACAGCTTCAAAACATAGGGCAATCAAGCAGCGAGCAGGAAGAACTCAATAAATTTCTTGTGCCATCGCGCTAAGACTTTTTGAGGTTGTTGAGCTTTTTTTCAATTGATTTTTGCGATGGCATTAGCGCCTGCTGAATGCGCTTTGCATAATGAATGCTGTCTATAATTTCTTTCTGCTTCATTTCCACCACCTGTTTTTGTTGTGCAATGGTTGTATTGGCTTTTCGCGACTGTTTAAGGCTTCTGAAAATAATAACAGCAATAATCACCAATAACGCCAACCCCCCGAATAAAGCGTAGCGTTGTGTCTCGGCCTGCTTCAATTCAGCATCCTGGGCCTGTATTTTTGCTTCGCTCACTTTGTTTTTTTCCAGGGCGCGGGCGCTGTCGGCTGCTACTTTTTTCTGGTACTCGTATTCAAATTGTTTTTGCACGGCCGACTTGCGCGCTGTTTCATCGGTCAAACTGTCACGCATTTTATAATACAGGGTTTGCATTTCAAGCGCCTCTTTATAATTTCTATTTTCAAGGTAAAGTGTTGACAAAAATCCGGCCGAATTGCTGATGGGTTCAGGATAGCCTATTTCAAGGGCAATTTGATGCGCCTTTTTTGCCAATGCAAGCGCTTCGGCCGATTTGCCTTTCCTGTGCAATAATTTTGCAATGGCAATGGACGCTAATGTTATGCCCTGCTTCTCATTAACCTGTTTATACTGGGCCAGTGATGCCTGGTAATAAAACATGGCCGAATCGTAGCGTTTTGTATTTTCATAAATGGAGGCAACGTTGGAAAGCGTGGTGGCATTTCCCAAACGATCGCCCAGTTCAGCTTGTATGGCCAGGCATTTTTTATAATAGGCCATAGCCGTTTTATAATCCCCATGCATCTTATAAACGGATCCAATGTTGTTATAACCTGTAGCAATGCCTGGTTTGTCTTTGATTTCAAGGCGCAATTTAAGGCTGCGCTTCCAGTAACCCATGGCCCGGGCAGTATCACCCAGGTTTTTGTAAATCACCCCGATGTTGTTGAGCGAATAGGCAATGTCTTTTTTGTCACCGGCTTCTTCATCAAGTTTAAGCGCTTTGTGATAGTATTCAAGCGCGGTACGTATATCGCCTTCATTTTTGTATATGTAACCCAGGTTATAATAGGCGCCAGCCATCCCATCGCGGTCGTTAATGGCGGTTTGAATCTCCAGCGCTTTCTTATAGCAATCAATGGAGCGTTTTATTTCACCGTGAAGCTGGTAATAAATACCAATGTTGTTCAGTGCGGCCGATTTTGTGCTTAAAAATGATTCGCGAACCCGTTTTGTTGTTTTTTTGCGAAGATTTTCTTCAACTATAATTATAGCTTTCTCGCTAAGTGGCTTTAAGGTGTCAGGATTTGAATAATACAAGGCATCGCTTAAAGCTACCCACAGCCAGGCGCGTGAAGTATCATGCCTGGCATTTTTTATAAGTGTATAAATCGAATCGGCTTCGCGGTTCTGGGCAAAGGCGGGGCCTGCAAAAAACAGAATAAAAAAAAATGTGATTATGTGTTTTCCGCGCATCAAGCTGGTTTTCGTCCCAATAAATATAGCGAATTTAATATTTCGCAGGTAAACTTGATAATAAGCAGGCTGTGAGTGAATTAATGGTTGTTAGCGGTGAAATGACAATGAACGGGAAAATAATTCATCAATGAAATTTCTGCTGTAAACGGCTGTTTGCCTCAAAAAAATCCGATTTTATTGCGCTAATGAGTTTTTCACACGGTTCAATTTTACCTATCAGTTCAACACTTTGGCCGGCACACCACAGGTTTTGATAATTACCCGGTTTTACGGCCTTTTCAAGCCGTTTCATGCCGCGCATCTGCACCAGCATTTTAAACCATTTTTTGGTGCGTTTTCCTTTCGCGAGCATGCGCTCAACCCAGTTTTGTTTGTACCCGATTTTTTTGGCATAGGGCGTATTGATAATTGTACAGGGCGTACCCGACAATTTTTCTGTCATTACAATGTCCTGCATGCCTGAAGCAACAATGGCATTTTTGTATTCGTTGCTTACCGTTGCTTCGGTGCTGGCAATAAACCGCGTGCCGATTGAGGCTCCTGATGCACCCAGGGCCATAACCGATAGCAAACCTTCGCCTGTTGCAATTCCGCCAGCAGCAACAATGGGAATATGTGGGAAATGGTTTCGCAATGAAGGTACCAAAAGGTGCAAAGGATAGGGTCCGGCATGTCCACCTGCGCCCTGGCCAATAGCAATAAACCCGTCACAACCCAAATCAGCGCATTTTTTTGCATGCTCAAGGTTAGTAACATCGCAAAAAACCCTGGCCCCATAGGCGTGCGCCCGCTCAATGACTATGGCAGGACTACCGAGTGACGTGATATAAAAAGGCACTTTGTAACGTACACAGGCATCAAGGTGTTTTTCGTAAAGCGGATTTGTTGTCTGAACAATTAAATTAACGCCATAGGTGCCACCCGGGCAGGATCCACGCATATTATTTAAATCAGCCAGTACATTTTCAAGCTCGCCTTCATTCCTGAAATTTAGGCTTGGAAAAACCCCGGCAATACCCGATTTCATGGCCGATTTGACCATTTCCTTGTTTGAGACAAGGAACATAGGCGCCATAATTACAGGAAAATCAATATGCAGTAATTCAGTAAGAGCGGTTTTAACCTTCATGTGTAAAAATATTAACCAAGGTACAAAAAAATGGTTTGTTATGCTTGCATAATAGCAAATAGGGCTATATTTGGTTCAACCTTGATGAAATAAATACTATGAAGCCTGAAGAAACACTCGACTTTCACTTGCGCTGGGCCTGGCACAATATAGCCCGGATTTACAATGCCGAAGCGGCCCGTCATGGCATAACCATGAGCACGGGGTTTGTATTATTGAGCATTGATCAAAAAGACGGAACACCCAGCACCAAACTCGGACCCAAAATGGGCATGGAGCCCCGCAGCCTGACCCGAACCCTTAAATCGATGGAAGAAGAAAACCTGATTCACCGGAAAAACGATAAGAGTGATAAACGTTCAGTGCGCATTTTTTTGACTGAAAAGGGAAAAAAGAAAAGGGAAATTGCACGCTCAAAAGTGGTTTATTTCAATGAAACGTTGCAAAAAAAACTTGGAAAGAAAAATGTAAACGAATTTTTTAAAACCATGAGTGACCTGAACGGTATGTTGGAGCATTTTGAGTTTGAGAAGTAGTACTTAGTACAGAACAGGGTACAATGAAACTCATTTGGGTTTAAAAAAAACAAAAACTGAAAGAATTCCTGCATGCATGCCTGATAACAAATAACAATTCTCCATTAATCTTTCATTGATAATTCTTTATGAACCGAACAATAAAAAAAGTAGCAGTCCTGGGCTCTGGTGTAATGGGATCGCGCATTGCCTGCC
>DASPJQ010000511.1:0-1070 GCA_035628535.1 Flavobacteriales bacterium
GCGATTATCGTTTCCTGGAAGGAAAGGTAATTAATGATAATCTTACTTTATCGTGTTTTGACGGCAGTCATGCTTTTTTATTTAAGGGTAAATTCAACCATGAACATGATTCCATTGTTAAAGGTGTGTTTTATTCGGGTACGCATAGTTTTGAAACCTGGACTGCCTGGCGCAATGACAAAGCCCAGTTACGCAACCCTGACTCACTCACAACGCTCAAGCCGGGCGAAAAAACCATTGCCTTTAGCTTCAAAGACCTCAACGGAAATGTTGTTACCTATCCCTCCAAGCGGTTTGAAAACAAACCCGTAATTGTTTCGGTAATGGGCAGCTGGTGCCCCAATTGCATGGATGAAACCCTGTTTATGCAGGAACTTAAAAAGAAGTACGAATCCAAGGGACTTGAAATTTTGGCTTTGTGTTTTGAACGCTCGGCCAATTATGAAACGGCCGTTGGAGCTGTAAATAAAATGAAGGAAAGCCTTAACCTTGATTTTGATTTTTTAATTGCGGGTACCCCTGCCGGTGAAAGCACGTCAAAAGCATTGCCGGCCATCAGCAAAATATGGTCCTATCCTACAACCCTGTATATTGATAAAAAAGGCACTGTACGAAAAATATATACCGGTTTTTACGGCCCGTCAACCGGGCTATACTATAACCATTATACCGAGCAAACTATCAAGTTTGTGGAACAATTACTCATGGAATAAGTTTTAACAGGCAATTTTATTTACCCGGTTGGTATGCCGGCCACCTTCAAATCCGGTTTCTAAAAACGCATCAACTGCCTTTAAAGCCTCTTCGGTTTGAATAAACCTGGCCGGCAGGGCCAGTATATTGGCATCGTTATGCTGGCGGGCCAGTTTGGCAATTTCGGCTGTCCAGCACAAAGCCGATCGTATACCGGCATATTTATTAGCCGTCATATTTATACCATTACCGCTTCCGCAAATTAAAATGCCTCTGTGGTGAGCCTGGGCCAGCACTGCTTTGCTCACGCTGTGTGCAAAATCAGGGTAATCAACACTTTCACGATTATCAGTGCCATGGTTGTTAACCTTAAATCC
>DASPJQ010000512.1:0-1647 GCA_035628535.1 Flavobacteriales bacterium
CGCGATTCAATTATTTATACACTCAATCAAATTCCCGCCCCGGGTTCGGTTTCGGCCACACCGGGTTCCTGTGGTGTTGAAGTGGTAAGCTATTCGGCAGCCAGCGGTGCACCAGGTGTAACATATACGGTAACTGGTCCGGGTTCGTATACATTCAATGCAGGACCCACTACAGTAGGTTCGCAAACCCTTACCGGCTTATTCCCCGGAACATATACGGCCTCGGTAAACGATGATGGTTGCATCACCACAACAACGTTCACCATTACGATGGCAACAACAACCGGGTCGTCAAACATAGTGCCTTGCGAAGGTGATACAGTTACACTTAACAGCGGTATAACCGGTTCGCACAATTATTACGATCCTTCAGGGAACCTGATTTCAACCAGCGCAACAGCTACCGTAAATGGTATTGCAGCAGGAACTTATGTTGACTCCGTTTCAACCGGTTCGGCCTGTCAAACCATTTATAGCATAAACGTTAGTTACGACAGCGTTACAGCCACCACCACTGCGGCTCAAAACTTCTGCTGGGAAGACCAGATTGGTGCAATCAACCTGACCGTTACGCATGACCCTCCAACAAGCACACCGGTATATACCTGGACCGGCCCACTGGGCTTTACAGCATCTACCGAAGACCTTACAGGACTTGAAACCGGAACATATAATTACACCGTTCAATCAGGAAACTGTATAACCAGCGGCAGTGTGTACATTGCAGGTCCAAACCAGTCGGCTGACACGTTATTAATATGGACGCAGATTTGCCGGGGCAACCCTGATGGTGTATTACACGCTCCGGCTGGGTTTAGCAATTACCAATGGTACTTCAACAGTGCCGTTTTACCTGGCGAAACAGCCGACAGCATTTTCATTACCAACACCGAACAATACGAATCATACAGTGTAAGCTATGACATTCCACCATATGGCTGCGACCGTCATACCAGCTACATTCTGAACGATAAACCCGAGCCGTTGTTCATACCTGATAAAGTGGTAAACGTATTTACACCAAACGGAGATGGAAAAAATGATGTGTTCTATCCATTCAGGGCCGATAACCTTACCTCGGAACAAATTGACATCATTACCCACGATTTCAACATCACCATCTTTAACCGCTGGGGGCAGGTAATGTTTACCTCAAACGAATTCATGCAGGCCTGGGATGGCAAACAGGATGGAACCAAAGTTGCTGAAGGCGTTTACTTCTGGAGGTGTACGTATGTACCGAACTGTGCCGATGAGGGCGAAAGCTACGAGTACCAGGGAACCGTACAGGTTTCTTACTAAAATAAAATTGCTTTAAAATGGATCCCCGGTTGTTGCAGCCGGGGATTTTTATTTTAGGCAATTGGCATTGACGATGCATGCCAGTCAGTACAGTACATGTTAACAAGGTTTAAGGGAGTATTGGTTTTTGGTGTATTTTTGTTTAAACCGATATTGATACATGAGCGCTATACGTCACAATTGGACCACCGAAGAAATACTGGAAATTTACAATAAACCTTTACTTGAACTGGTTTTTGAAGCTGCTACACTGCACAGGCAATACCATAAAGCCAACGAAGTACAGGTTAGTTCGCTTATTTCAATCAAAACGGGCGGATGTCCGGAAGACTGTGCGTATTGCCC
>DASPJQ010000513.1:0-2053 GCA_035628535.1 Flavobacteriales bacterium
ATTAGCGCCTAAATAGGCGAGCCCTAAACCTTGTTTACCCAGTACACGAATATTTTTCCTGCGTACCGGTTGCGTATACCCTGCATTGGCCAATTCCAGACATTCAGCTTTTGCTTCGGCCAATAACCGGTTACGCGATACAACAATTTTGTCCTGTCCCTTGCGCAAATAACCCAGATCAAACGCTTCTGTAGCACTGGTTGAAACTTTTGCCTGGCCAATGGTGAGGAAACGGTTCCTGAAGGCATTCAATTCAATATCTCCATCTTTTAGTTCATCTGATAAACGCAGGGCGAATTCTTTGGTACCTCCACCACCCGGAATCAATCCAACACCGAATTCAACCAGTCCCATATACGTTTCGGCATGCGCCACTACTTTGTCGCTATGCATGCTCATTTCGCAAGCGCCTCCAAGGGCCATGTTATGCGGTGCCACAACAACCGGAATGGATGAGTAGCGCACGCGCATCATGGCATTCTGGAAAGCCTGTATGGCAAAATTCAATTCGTCCCACTCCTGCTCCACCGCCAGCATAAAAATCATGCCCACGTTTGCACCAGCCGAAAAATTGGCCCCTTCATTTGAAATAACCAGGCCGTGAAAATCCTTTTCAGCCATATCAATGGCCTTATTCATTCCTGCAATCACTTCGCTGCCTATGGAGTTCATTTTTGTATGGAACTCCAGGTTGATGATGCCATCTCCCAGATCGGTAATAGTGGCACCCGCATTTTTCCAAATGGTTTTGGTAGTGCGGATGTTGTCCAATAGGATAAATGCATCGGCACCGGGAACGGTTTTATATGTTTTGGAACTAACGTCATAGTACTTACGCTGCCCGTTGTCAACCCGGTAAAACGTTTTGCAACCGGCCGCAACCATATCGTCAATCCAGGATGCATACTTTACACCTGCCTTTTTCAGGGCCGGTAAAACGCTTTCTATGCCAACCGCGTCCCAATATTCAAACGGACCCAACTCCCATCCAAAACCGGCTTTCATGCCGTCATCAATCCTGTACAAATCATCGGCAATTTCAGGCATGCGGTTGCTTACATACGCAAACAAACCGGAAAAAACTGCGCGGTAAAACTCTCCGGCTTTGTCGGTACCGGCAAATAAAACCTGTACACGTTTTTTCAAATCATCAACCTGTTTGGCTGCTTCAAGAGTGGCAAATTTTACTTTCGCCTGCGGTTTATATACAAACGTTTTCAAATCAAGCGCCAGTATATCCGATTTTCCATCGGGCGCCTTTACTTTTTTATAAAAGCCCTGGCCGGTTTTATCGCCCAGCCATTTATTGTCCACCATTTTCTGCACATAGGCGGGGATTTTAAATTCATCCCTGGCTTCATCATTCGGACAGCTGGCATATACACCGTTTGCAACGTGAACAAGGGTATCAAGGCCAACCACATCACAGGTCCTGAAGGTTGCCGACTTCGGACGCCCAAGTGCCGGCCCCGTTAGTTTGTCAACCTCTTCAACTGTCAATCCCATCTTTTCAATGATATTGAACAGGTTCATGATGCCGTAAACGCCAATGCGGTTGGCAATAAACGCAGGTGTGTCCTTGCACAATACAGTTGTTTTACCAAGGTATTTTTCACCATACTCCATAAGGAAATCAACCAAAGCGGGATCCGTATAAGGTGTGGGAATAATTTCCAGCAACTTCAGGTAGCGGGGCGGATTAAAAAAATGCGTGCCGCAAAAATTACGCTGGAAATCGTCAGAACGTCCCTGCGCCATGAGGTGAATGGGAATACCTGAAGTGTTGGAGCTGATAATTGTTCCCGGTTTACGGAATTGTTCAACCTGGTCGAAAATTGTTTTTTTAATGTCAAAACGCTCAACCACTACTTCAATTATCCAGTCACATGTGGAAACCATGTTCATGTTATCGGTAAAATTGCCGGTGGTTATGTGTTGTACATAACTGCTATGATAAAGTGGATTTGGGTTTGATTTTACAGCGGCCTGCAGGGCATCGTTTACAATTTTATTGCGCGCAGCCTTATTACCCTCAGTCGCGTCTTTTGGAACG
>DASPJQ010000514.1:0-2367 GCA_035628535.1 Flavobacteriales bacterium
CAGCAGCGCAAGCCGCAGGGGAGTGGTGGTGGATTTAATTTTTACTGGATTTATGCTGTCTTAATCATACTCCTTTTATCGGTTAATCTTTTTCAATGGTCGGGAGGCACAAAAGAAATTACTGAACAACAGTTTTATAAAGATTTATTTTACAGGGGTCATGTGGCAAAAGTAGAAGTAGTAAATAAACAGCTGGCTGAAATTTACATCAAGAAAGAGCATATAGGTGATAAATACCACCGTGATAATAAAGTAAGCAAGGAAGGCCCGCAGTATTCTTTTACCATTGGTTCAATTGAAAATTTTGATAAGAATTTTACTACCAAAAGCGAAGAAAGCGGCATGAATATAGAATTGAAGTATGTTGACCGGGCCAATTGGGGCAGGGCCATGCTTGAATGGTTATTGCCATTGGTGCTCATTATTGCCATTTGGATGTTCATGATGCGCAGGATGGGTGGGGGCAGCGGAGGCGGTACTCAAATTTTCAACATTGGCAAATCAAGGGCACAAATTTTTGACAAAGACAAAGGCACCAATATTACGTTTAATGATGTTGCCGGACTTGAAGGTGCTAAGGAAGAAATACAGGAAATAGTTGACTTTTTGAAATTCCCAAAAAAATATACTGAGTTGGGCGCTAAAATTCCCAAGGGAGCCTTGCTTGTTGGTCCGCCCGGTACAGGCAAAACCTTGCTTGCAAAAGCTGTTGCCGGTGAAGCGCAGGTCCCGTTTTTTTCACTCTCAGGTTCTGATTTTGTTGAAATGTTTGTAGGCGTTGGAGCGAGCCGTGTAAGGGACTTATTCAGGCAAGCCAAAGAAAAGGCACCAAGCATTATTTTTATTGATGAAATAGATGCTATTGGCCGTGCTCGTGGAAAAAGCCCCAACATGGGCGCAAACGATGAGCGCGAAAACACGCTTAACCAATTGCTGACCGAAATGGACGGTTTTGGCACCAACAGTGGGGTAATTATACTTGCAGCCACTAACCGTGCCGATATTCTGGACCGCGCCTTGATGCGTGCAGGCAGGTTTGACAGGCAGATTTACGTTGACATGCCTGATGTAAAAGAACGCAAGGAAATTTTTCATGTGCACCTGAAACCCATAAAAGTGGGAGCCGATATTGACGTAGACTTCTTAGCGCGGCAAACACCCGGATTTTCGGGGGCCGACATCGCAAACATATGCAACGAAGCAGCCCTTATAGCCGCACGAAAAAAGAAAAAGACCGTAGAAAAGCAGGATTTCCTTGATGCAGTTGACCGCATAATTGGTGGCCTTGAAAAAAAGAACAAAATTATTTCAAAAGAAGAGAAACAGGTCATTGCCCACCACGAGGCAGGCCATGCAACAGTAAGTTGGCTGCTTGAACACGCATCACCTCTAATTAAAGTTACCATTGTTCCCCGTGGGCAGTCGTTGGGTGCCGCCTGGTATTTGCCCGAAGAAAGGCAAATAACCACTAAAGAGCAAATGCTTGACGAAATGTGTGCTATTTTGGGTGGACGCGCTGCTGAAAAAGTCATTTTTGACAAAATTTCAACCGGGGCATTAAGCGACCTTGAACGCGTAACCAAAATGGCAACCGCCATGGTTTCGGTTTACGGGCTGAACGAAAAAATAGGCAATCTTAGTTATTACGATTCGGGCCAGGGAGAATTTTCTTTCCAAAAACCCTATAGCGAAAAAACGGCACAGGTAATTGACGAAGAAATAAGCAAAATGGTGGAAGAACAGTTCCAGCGTGCGGTTGAGTTATTGAAAAATAACAGGGAAAACCTTGAAAAATTGGCCGGAAAACTCTTGGAGAAAGAGGTTATTTTCAAAGAAGACCTGGAAGCCATATTTGGTAAACGTCAATGGGACAAAGACCTTTTGCTTGCCGAAGAAAATGACAAACCAAAAGATTCAGGTGGTGACCAAAGCCAGCACGAAGAAAAGACCGAGGTGAAGCCGGAAAACGATCCCCTTAACCCAATTATTTCTTAACTGCCCGCATGGACAAAAACCTGGTTCAGCGTTCTATTGCGGGATTGGTTTTTTTGGCTGTTATGGTTTCGGGTATTTGCTACAACTACCTTTCAGCAATCAGTTTGTTCCTGCTAATTGCCCTGTTGGGTTCAGTTGAACTGGTAAACCTGTTTGCCATAAAAAAAAGCCTTGGAAACGGACGTTTTTTGCTTGTGGCTTTTCAAACCATTTTAGTTGTTTTTGCCTGGCTTATTTTTGGGGGATATTTTCCCACTGCCCATGCGGTACATGTTGTTGCTGGTTTGCTCATTGCGGGTACGGCCGCTTTGTTTATGCTGAAAAACGATATTGAAACACGGCTGGCCCTGGTTTTTGCGTTTATTGCATCGT
>DASPJQ010000515.1:0-19677 GCA_035628535.1 Flavobacteriales bacterium
TTGATGATGCGGTTGCCAACGCGGTAAAAATAGGGGTTGCATGACATCTGGATGGCGCTGTAAATATTTCCGGCCGAAGGATGATTGTGACAACCCACCAATGATTTATCGCATGGAAAACCCGTGTTTTCATTGATTACACCCAGTTCCAATCCAACCAGGGCCTGCACCACTTTGAATATAGACCCAGGCGGATAACGCGCCTGTATGGGCCGGTTGTACAATGGTTTTAACGAGTCGTTCAATTGGAGTTTGCGAAAATTATCACCTTTTTCGCGACCCACCAGCAGGTTCGGATCATATGTTGGCGCTGTAACCATGCACAGTATTTCACCTGTTTTAGGATCAAGCGCTACAATACTGCCAATTTTGTTGGTCATAAGCAATTCACCATAAGCCTGCAGTTCAATGTCAATGGAAGAATAAATGTTTTTCCCCTGTATGGGCAATGTGTCGTATTTACCACCTTCAAAACTTCCGCTTTCTTCGCCAATGGCATCACGCAAAATATACTGTACACCGCGTACACCGCGCAACTCGGCTTCATAGGCCTGTTCCAGTCCGCCTTTGCCAATATAATCACGCGCCCTGTAATACGGATTTTCTTTAATATCGCTGCTGTCAACTTCTTTTAAATAACCCAGTAAATGGGCCGCCACCGAACTTGGATACCCGCGCATGGTACGTTCCTGGCCGTGCACACCTGAGAAATTATACAATTGTTCGGCAATGAGTTCATATTGATCGCTGCGCAACTGCTTCACAAATTCATACGGCAGGTAATACGAATGTTTGCGCGCAAATTTTATCTTTCGCTTAACTTCCTCTGCCGGTAATTTTACCAGCTGCGCCAATGCATTTGTGTCAAACGGTTCAAACTGGTTGGCACGCAATATGAGGTCGTAAAAAGTGGTGTTCTCCACCATTTTTTTACCGGTACGGTCGTAAATGATTCCGCGTGCCGGATAGGTATACATTTTATACTCGGAAATTTGAGCGGCACGGTCTGACCATTTGCTTGTAAAAACCTGCATGTAAAGCAACCGTATGGTAAACAAAATGCCTACCGCAATAAAAATCATCAATATGACCAGGCGCCTGTTATCTAATCTGTTCATCGGTTGCGTGACGAAGCGGTTAATATTTGTGCAAGCAATATGAGGAAAACATTCAGGAACAAACTGGCAAAAATTTTCATGAAGATGAAAATAATATCACTGAAGCGAAAAGCCTCGATGAAGAATAACCAGGTATGATGTAAAAACACCAGGATAAGTGCATAGGAAACAAACCAATTGAATCCCATTGTAAACAAAGCAGGACTTGCATTGATGTCATAACCTTCGCGCGGTTTTAGCAGCCGCAAAACCACTGGTCGTACAAACGCTGCAAAGGTTGCTGCCGATGTATGAAGGCCCAACGTGTTTAAGCTTATATCAATACAAAATCCCAATGAAAAACAAAGCGGCAGGATTAACCACCCGGGGGTCTCAAAAGGCAGCAACAGAATGAAGAGCACATACAGGTACACGTTCATGTAAACACCCAACTGAATTTCATTCAGCACGAGTACCTGCAAGAGCACAAGCACCAGGAAACGGATGCAATTATTTACGAGAATGTTTACCATATTCAACCGCGTCTTCCAGTTTTTTAATTTCATCGGCAAATTTATTCCTGACCAGCATAACCGTATAAACTGCGTTAAGGTCAATACCCAGCTTAAGTTTTATATAATGGTGCCCGCTGCCCTGTTTTACAGCAACACTGTAAACGGTTCCTACGAAAATATCGTTCGGGAAACGACCGCTCGTGCCGCGCGTAAGAACGCTGTCGCCCCCGCGTACGTTGGCGTCAAGCGGAATGCCTTTTAAATCCAGCAGGTTTGGATCCCGCCCGTCCCAGAACACGCTTCCATGTTCATTGTTACGCGGCATGCGTACGCTTTGAATAAACTTGTCGTGCAAAACAGTCAACACGGTAGCGTAATGTTCACTGGCGTCTTTAACAAAACCAACCATGCAGCCGTTTGAAATAACGCCCATTCCCACCTCAACACCGTTAAGCGTTCCGCGGTCAATGGTAAAATAGTTGTTGCGTTTGTTTACTGTTCCTGAAATAACATGGGCGGGTAAAAAATCAAATTGTTTTTTATAAAGGGAATCGCCCAGTTGTATAACCCCATTTTGGACGCGGTAGTGCGATGATTTAATGAGCGTCCGCAGGCGTGCATTTTCTTCCAGCAATTGATTATTGGTTTGGCGCAGGTTCAGGAACTGTGACACCTGACTTTTCTTTTCAAGAATATAGCCGATTACGGCATTTGATGAATTGAAAAGTGTTTTTTTATGATAATTGCTGCTTGATGCAAGCATGGTAATGGCGGCAACCTGTAAAACAAGGAACAGGAGAAAGAAATAATTTTTTACTATAAAAAACCTGAGGTGTTTCATGCCCGGGTATTCAAAATAAGGGTCATTGCTTAAGCAATGGGTTTGCTAACGGGTAAATTTTCAACAATGTGCTGTAATTGCTTTTTTAATGGCAGAAAGCGGGATGAAGGTTAGTCCTTGATGAGGAACTGGAAGCGGTCAATGTTTTTCAGGGCAATTCCTGTTCCTCTTGCAACGGCACGGAGCGGGTCTTCGGCAATGTGTACCGGCAATTTTGTTTTCATGGAAATGCGTTTGTCCAGACCCCGCAGCAAAGCACCCCCACCGGCAAGGTAAATACCTGTGCGGTAAATATCGGCCGATAATTCAGGCGGTGTCATTTCAAGAGCCGTTAAAATGGCTTCTTCCACTTTTGAAATGGATTTGTCAAGGGCATGCGCAATTTCACTGTATGAAACGGTGATTTCTTTGGGTATACCTGTCATCAAATCCCGGCCGCTTACAGCGTAATCATCAGGAGCATTGTCCAGTTCAGGTAGGGCAGCACCAACTTCAATCTTGATGCGCTCGGCTGTGCGTTCACCTACCAGGATATTGTGTTGCCTTCGCATATATTCCTCAATATCACTGGTAAATTCATCACCTGCAACACGAATAGATTTATCACACACAATGCCACCAAGGGCAATTACAGCAATTTCAGAGGTACCTCCGCCAATATCAATGATCATGTTGCCCATGGGCTCTTCCACATCAATGCCAATACCCAGGGCGGCTGCCATGGGCTCATGAATGAGGTAAACCTCTTTGGCCCCTGCATGTTCGGCACTGTCACGTACCGCGCGTTTTTCCACCTCGGTAATACCGCTGGGGATGCAAATAACCATTCGCAAAGAAGGATTAAAAAGCCTGCGACCCGGGCGAATCATGCGGATCATTTCACGAATCATGTGTTCGGCCGCGTTAAAGTCGGCAATTACACCGTCTTTGAGCGGGCGTATGGTCTTGATGTTTTCATGGGTTTTACCGTGCATCATTTGCGCCTTGCGTCCCACCCCGATAATTTTCTTGGTGGCGCGGTCAATGGCTACAATACTCGGTTCATCCACAACTACTTTATCGTTATGAATAATAAGGGTGTTAGCGGTCCCTAAATCGATTGCAATTTCCTGTGTAAAAAAGTCAAAAAGTCCCATTTTTTTATTCTGCAGGGCATGAGCCCCTTTATGAAAATCAAAGGTAAAATTAAATTAATGCCAAGCATAAATAGTTCAAAAATATTAACTGGCAGGCTAATTTGGTTTTCCGGGCATTCTACGCAATTAAATGCGCAAAGGTTCTGCCACCAACTAACAGGTATGGCACTAACGTAGAAATAAGGCTAATTTACCTCTTAAAACATAAAAAAATCGTTGCAAAGCGAGGTACATTGGCCCGTTTTGTCAACGATAAAAAGGCCGCATATACAGGGTTTGTAAACTGCAAAAAAACATTTAATAATAGCAATAATTTGAAAATCAGTAAATTATAAACAAATTCATGTTCACGTTGCGGTTCCCCACTTTCTTCCAGGTTTATTAAATCTGATCCTTGAGCTGGTGCACCATTTAAAAACGGCAAGGCTTTTAAAAGACCGATAAAAATGTGCTTTTAACCCACAAGCGCACGTTTTAGCATAACCAATGCACATTACAAACTAACGTTTGTTGCACTTACGCAGTTTAACTATTTAAACTCTTAACGTTTTTGTTTAAATTAAAACATTGGTTGAGAGCGCCTGAATATGCATGTTTGATTGGTGTTTTGAGCAACTTTTAATTTACTTTTGCAGTCTACCCATTAGGATGCCTAACGTATTTTTTATGAAGCAGTATTTAGCATTTATTGGTTTTATCGCCTTAGTCTTTTTTTCAAAAGCTCAATCCGCTGAAACGCATTATTTTAACAGTTTCGACTATTCAGTCCTCAAAGCCAAAGGAGAACTTCCTGCGGGGAATGTAATTGAATTTATTGATCCGGCAGCTACGCAAAAAGCACGCGATGAGCGAAGCGGTTCAACCACAAAAGCAGGTGAACGTGCAGGCGAATGCGGTTGCTACATTGAACCTGATGCATCGTATACCCTGGCCATGGCCCCCAATGATGATGGTTCAACCGGTTTAATAGCGCTCCCGTTTACGTTTTGCCTCTACGGCACCAACTATACCTCCCTTTACATCAACAACAACGGGAACGTTTCATTCGGGTCCCCGTATGGTACCTATTCTGCCTCCGGTTTTCCAACCACATCCTTTGTTATGGTTGCGCCTTTTTGGGCCGATGTGGATACACGGCCTGATGCCACCCATGGTACGGTAGAATATAAAATTTATCCGAATGCCATTTATGTGAACTGGGTGGATGTTGGGTATTATAGCATGCACATTGATAAAAAGTGCACATTCCAGCTTATTCTTTCTGACGGGACCGATACAACCGTTGGCGTTGGAAACAACGTTGCCTTTTGTTACAAAGACATGCAATGGACAACGGGTGACGCCTCTTCGGGTGTTGGCGGATTTGGCGGTGTACCCGCTACCGTGGGGGCCAACAAAGGCGATGGATTAAGCTACCTGCAATTTGGCCGTTTTGATCATGCTGGTACCGACTATGACGGACCAGTACTTACAACCGATGGGGTAAGCTGGCTCGACTATCAATCATTTAAATTCAGTACCTGCGTTACCACGTCTAACGTTGAACCCGTATTCATTGATTTTTCACCCGACCTGGCTAACTTGTCATTTGACTGCGGTACGGGCGATACCATTAAAGTATGCGCTACAGGTGATACCCTTTATATGAGCGCGCAGGTATTTGATGCCAACGTAAGCGATATTGTTACCATGAGCCTGTCGTCATCAAGTCCGTATACCATAGTTGGCAACACACCGGGTAACCCGGCAACCTTAAGCTGGTATTTTGTGGCAACAGCAGCAAGCGCAGGGTTCAACACGTTTACCATAACCGCAACCGATAACGGTACCCCTGCTTTATCAGCCACAGCAACGGTTCAGATATTTGTTGATACAACCGGAACAGGCGCGTTCACAACAACCATTGGGGGCGATACCTTAATTTGTCCCGGTGAAACAACAACACTAAACGTTCCTGCCATTTTTGATACCTACGAATGGTTTGACGGTTCGGCCACCGAAATAAGCGGAGACATTACAACCGAAGGCGATTATTGGGTAACACTTTCAAATAACAGCTGCTATAAAACCATTTCGCAACATGTGTATGAATTAACCCCGCCCGAACCGGTTGCACTGGGAAATATGAGTCTTTGCATGACCCCCACCACTACGTTAACCTCGCAAGATCCATGGGTAACGTATAACTGGACGCTCAACGGAGGCTTTGTTTCAAATGCCGACACCGCTTATATTACCGCACCGGGAACATTGGTATTTACCGTAACCGATACCAACGGTTGTACAGGCGATACTACGTATACAATTGTAAGCGGACCCACCCTGGATGTAACCGGGCCATCATTTATTTGTTCGGCACTGGGGTCGCTTGATTTGCTTGCAACGCCAAATACGCCCGGAGGTACTTTTTTATGGAATACCGGAGACACTGATTCATTGCAGAATTGTACCGTCACCGGAATGTATACCTGCACGTATACCGACCTTTCAGGCTGCATGGCCAGCGACAGCCAGTATGTTGATGTGGCCATAAGCCCTGATATATATATTTCAACAACCGACTCAATTGCATGTTCAGGTGACACCCTTACCCTTACGGTTTCAGGCATAACCGGTGGAGGTTCCATTTTATGGAGCAATGGAGCAACCACCACCACAATTTATATTGTTTCCGGAACAAGTTATTCGGTTACCGTTGACAATTCAGGTTGCACCGACACGGACAACATTCCGGTTATATTTTCGGCCCCTGCGGTTTCTATAACCAGTCCCGACCTTGAGGTGTGCAGCCCCAATTCAGTGACCCTGATTGCTACAGCTACATTGCCCGGGTCTTATTCATGGTCCAATGGCGACAGCGACTCAATTACCACTACAGGCGTTACCGGGCCATTAACCGTTACGTTTACCGACCAATATAGCTGTACGGCAAGCGATATGCAAACCGCGTCCATTCTGGTAACACCAAGCATAACGATTACAACTTCTGACAGTGTTGTATGTGCGGGTGAGAACATTGTATTGACCGTAAGCGGCACAACGGGCGGAGGCGATATTTTGTGGAGCAATGGGGCAACCACCGGCAGCATTACTGTAACAAGCGGAACATTCTATTCGGTTACTGTTGATAATTCAGGCTGTACCGATACCGATGTTATCCCGGTTGTGTTTAATCCCAACCCTGTTGTAAACATCGTGGGGCCTTCATCAACCTGTGCCAATGTTCCCATTGCTATAACGGCCAACATCACCAGTGGAAGCGGAACGGTGTTGTGGAGTACTGGCGAAACAACATCGTCCATTACACCTGCAATGTCTGGTACATATTCGGTAACTGTTACCGATGCCAACGGATGCACAGGAACCGATTCGCAAACAGAAACCATTTACCCGGTTCCGGTTGCATCGTTTACTTTTGCCCCACCATCACCATATTCACCACCGGCCATTCCGGTTGACATTGATTTTTCAAGCACATCAAGCATTTCAAGCGGGTCAATTGTTGGATACTTCTGGGACGTTAACGATACGGCTGCCGGCATAACACCCAACATTACACATAGCTTTAACCATTACGGTGTGCACACCGTTACATTGATTGTTACATCAGATCAAGGTTGTGTTGACAGCGTTACATTACCGTATGAAGTGGCACCTGTGTTATTGATACCCAATATTTTCACGCCTTCATCTTCGCCAGGATACAATGATGTTTTTGAAATCCGAAGTTTATGGTATTTCTCTCCTGCTACGTTAAAAATATTCAACCGCTGGGGTACGTTGGTGTATGAAAGCGACAGTTACCAGAATAACTGGGACGGTACCAAAGACGGTACACCGGTTGCAGAAGGCGTTTACTATTATGAATTGATTCTTGTTGACGGGCGCATATTCCCAGGATATGTACACGTTTCGCGACAATAAAAAACCTGATTGATAATAAAAAAGGCCATTGAATTCAGCGGCCTTTTTTTATTTGGTGACAATACGTCCCAGTTTATTGGCAAAAAGTTTTTTCATTTCGAGCAATTCCTGGTTTTCTTTCAATATGGCATTCGATTCGTCTTCATCACTAACGGTTTTTAAGTGGTCCTGCAGCCTTTGAATCATTTGCTCAATTTTTTTCAATTTGAAGGAAAGCAAGGCATTGATCACCGTAGTTTCCAGCTTGTCCAATTCAGACCGTGTGTAAATACGGTGTTTGCCTTCCCAATTTTCACTCAGGGTATCGCGTGTACTTATTAATTCGGTAACGGTTTGTTGCAATTCCACATTGTCTGTTTTAAGCAAATCGGTTGCCTGGGGAGTCAGGCCTTCGTGAATAAATTTTTCGTAATACAATTTATAAATAATACTAAAAGTCTCGTATTCGAGCAGAATGCCGTCCGATTCCAGCTGGTAAAAAATAATTTCGGCTGCGCTGAATTTAATTTCTTCAATATGGTCTTCAATAGGAATTTTAAAAGGGATGAGGTAGTCAGAATAATTTAAAAGGATTTTTACCAGCTCGCGCTCCTGGTAAAAAATTTCGCTTTGTTCAACCACCGGTGGTTGAAGTACCAGCGGGTTTTCTACCACCGGCATTTCGCTCACAGGGGTACCTGATTTCACACTTTGCTTTTTACGCAACTCCTTGTTCATCTCAAAAACAAGTGTCTGTTCGGCAATTTCAAACAATATGCTGCATTCCTTGATGTAAATGCTGCGTTTGATGGAGTCGGGGATAAGGGCAATGGAATGAACAATGTCCTTGATAAGCTCGGCTTTTTTTACGGGATCGCTGGCAGCATCCTTTAAAAGCAACCCTGATTTAAACAGCATGAAATCCTGTGAAGCACCGGCAATATATTGCTGCAATTCTTCAAACGACACTTTTCGTGAAAACGAGTCAGGGTCATCGCCATCGGGAAATAAAACAACTTTTACGTTGCATCCTTCTTCCAGTATCATATCAATGCCCCTGAACGATGCTTTTATACCTGCCGCATCGCCATCGTACAAAATGGTAATGTTGTTGGTAAACCGTTTGATTAGTTTTATTTGTTCGGTGGTTAGCGAGGTGCCCGATGAAGCCACAACGTTTTCAATTCCCGCCTGGTGCAGGCTTATCACATCGGTATATCCTTCAACCAGGTAGCAAACGTCTTTTTGAATGATGGTGCGCTTGGCCTGGTACATACCGTACAGCGTTTTGCTTTTGCTGTAAATTTCGGTCTCAGGCGAATTAATGTATTTGGGGATTTTTTTGTCGGTTTTTAAGGTGCGTCCGCCAAAAGCAATGATGCGTCCGGTAAGGTTATGGACAGGAAAAATAACGCGGTCGCGAAAAAAATCATAATGGTCGCCCTCACGTTCCTTAACTAGGCCTGTTTGAATGAAGTATTTCAAATTGTAACCGCTTTTTTTGGCTGCATCAACCAGAAACTGCGGGTTATCGGGCGAAAAACCGAGTGAAAATTTTTCAATGGTGGTTTTGTTAAATCCACGCTCTTTAAAATAATTAAGACCAATGCTTTTTCCTTCATCGGTAAGAAACATATGGTTGCTGAACTGGGTTTGTGCAAATGAAGTAACTACGTACAGGGTCTCGCGTTCGTTTTGCAAGGCAATTTGTTCAGGCGTCAATTGCACTTCTTCCACCTCAATGTTGTATTTGCGCGCTACATAACGCAACGCATCGTAATAATTCATGTGCTCGTGGCGCATGACAAAATTCACGCCATCGCCACCTACACCGCAACCAAAACATTTGAATAAGCCTTTTGCCGGTGAAACGGTAAACGAGGGCGTTTTTTCATTGTGAAAAGGGCAACAGGCAATGTAATTTACCCCACGTTTTTTAAGGGAAATGAAGTCCTGCACAATTTCTTCAACGCGTGCGGCCTCGTGTATTTTATCTATGGTTGCTTGCGGAATCATTTAATTAACTCATCAGCTCATTATTTATATTCCTTTTTGTTGGCCAGTGTCCCTGTTGAATCATAAAACTCCCAGGTACCGGTGGGTTCGTTCCACCTGTAGTAACCAATATACCGAACGCGGCCGTTTTTGTAAAAAGTAGCCGATTTTCCATTCATTTTACCGTCTTCATAATAACACTCGCTTTGCAAATTGCCATTCGGATAAAAAGCCTTCCAATGGCCGAAACGGGTCCCGTTTTTAATTTCACCCTGTATTTTTATTTGTCCATCGGGATATGTTTCGGTATACGGTCCGTCAACTGCTAACGGTTTTTTTTGCATCACATTTTTTACCGAATCATTGTCGTGCTTTTTTTCAGTGGCTTTGTCTTTTTCATTGCTGGCGCAGCCGTAAAGTATAAGTCCCATCAAAGCAAAGACCCAAAACAGTTTGTTCATTCCGTTCATATCAAGATTAAGTGCTTAAAGTTAAGGCTAAATACCCATAAAAAAAGTAAATTTTATGCAATGGCACTATATTTGCCATAAGCGTAGCAAAACGCAAAAAACGATGAAAAAATTATTTTTACTTATGTTGTTATTTCAGGGCCTTAGCCTTGTTTCAAATGCCCAGGTTCCGGGACAAAAGCTTGTACCCAAGCCTGTTTTGGACAAATTTGCGGCCGATTTTCCGGGAATAAACCCAAAGCGCTGGGAAGCAAAAGCGTTCAAACAATACGAGGCCGTTCTCATTCACAACAATAAAGAGTGCAGGGCCCGTTACAGCAACGATGGAAAGAAAATAACGACTTCGTATCACTGGAACGGTGCCGATGTGCCTTCGGTGGTTAGTTCGGCCGTATTAAGCCAATTTCCGGGCTTTAAGGTTGAGTGGGCCACGCAAATCATTAACCATACAACCAATACCGACAGGTTTTGGGTGCGCCTTAGCAAGCCAGGATTTATTTTAAAGGCCTTTGTAAACGCTGACGGTACGGTTGTAACCGGCATGAAGGACGATGATGTAAAGGATCTTGACCAGAATTAATGTGTAAATGGATTGATGAGCCAATAAACGAATGAAGATAGATTGACGTTGAAATGCCAGAAGTCATCCCTGTAACTGCCTTTCCAGTTTTTTACGCGGGAACACAAGACTTTAAAAGAGTTTCCCATGAAAGCCAGGTAGGCGAATGAGAACAGAGAGACTGATGGAATTTTTGAGATGACTTCAGCCTATATCAGCTTATTGTCCACTCAGCTTATCAGTTAACCGGTTGTGAAACTTTGCTTAGCTCTTTTTTAACTTCTGAGATACTTAAATTACCAAGGGAATTGACAAGTGTTAAGCGATCTTTCATGTCGGCCGTGCATCCCGATTTTTCAATATTCAGTTCAATAAAGTGTAATTGATTCTTAAGTTCCATGGCGCCAAAAAGCGCTGTAGGACTTTTCATTTTATGGGCCTGTTCGCGCGTTGCTTTTAAATCATTTTTTGTAAATGCGTCATTGAGCTCGTGCAGGTAACCCGGCATTTCGTTCACATAGGTTTCCATGATATCGGCAAGGAATTCGGTATTTCCCTCGGCTTTTTCAAACAACGTACTTAAATCAATGAGTTCATTTTTTGTTTTATGAAAATGGACCTGCAGGTTCTTTTTTACCAATTCAAAAAGTTCAACCGGTTTGAATGGTTTTGAAATATAATCATTCAGTCCCATGGCAAGGCATTTGTCTTTTTCACCGGCAAAAGCCGATGCGGTCATGGCTACAATGGGAATATCTTTTACGGCTGAATCAAATTTTGTACGAATGTATTCAGTTGTCTCAAACCCGTCCATTTCGGGCATAGTAATATCCATTAAGATAAGATCCACCTTCTGATTTTTAGTTAGCCATTCAATGGCTTGCCGGCCGCTTTCAGCCAGTGAAACATTGATGGACCATTTTTCAAGCGTGAGCTTCGCTACCTGCCGGTTAATCTTATTATCATCAACAACCAGTACATGAACACCCGACAGGTTTTCCGCTTTAATGTCATGCATTGTTTCAACCGGTTTAGCCTGGGCCTCGGGTTCGGAAACCGGACTTATTTTAAACGTGAGTGAAAAGTGAAATACCGAACCTTTGTTCATTGTGCTTTCAACCCCAATGGTGCCGCCCATTTGTTCAACCAATTGCTTGGAAATGGAAAGCCCCAGACCTGTTCCACCGTGCTTTCGGTTTTTTTTTGCATCCACTTGTGTAAAACTTTCAAAAATGGAAGAGAGTTTTTCGGCAGGTATTCCCACACCGGTGTCGGTAACCGAAAAACCAATGGTTGCAGCATCCTCATAGCTATGTATGCATTTTACATGAACCGAAATTTTGCCTTTTTCGGTAAATTTAACTGCGTTGCCCGAAAGGTTAAGCAATACCTGTTGAACGCGAACCCTGTCGCCAATTACCGAAGCAGGTACATCAGGATCAATGATCAGTTCAAATGAAATATTTTTTTTGCGGATTTTGTCATCAAGCACCAGTGAAATGTTTTTGAAAAGCGACTTGATTGAAAAAGGCTTTTGAACAAATGACATTTTACCGGCTTTTATTTTTGACATATCCAGCAGGTCGTTAATGATCACAAGCAGGTTATTGGCCGATTCATGAATGGCATTCACATACTCGCGTTGTTTTTCGGAAAGGTCGGAACTTAACAGGTAATTGGTCATACCCAAAACACCATTCATGGGAGTGCGTATTTCATGACTGGTATTGGTCAAAAACTGTTCCTGCACTTCTTTGGCACGCTCGGCCTCTTCTTTGGCTTTTAGAATTTTATGCGTCATACGCTGTTTTTCGCGGTAACGGTAATCAACCCAAATAAGTAAAAGCGAAAGCAGCGAGCAGCCAATAATAAGAATGTTGCGGTAAATGGCCTCTAATTTTAAGGCCTGGCTTTGTATTTCCTTGTTTTTATTAAGCAGGGCAATTTCCTTGTCCTTTTGTTCAGCCTCAAATTCAAGTTGAAGACTTGCCCGTGAAATATTGCTTTTGTCTACGGCTATGCTGTCTTTATACACCGATGAAAGTTTGAATGTTTCAAAGGCCTTTTCATGCTGACCCGAAAGGCTGTAAACATCGGCAAGCCGTTCATACACTTCCAATAACCGGTGTTTAAAATTATTGCGTTTGGCTACATCAAGGCTGAAAAGTAAATGTTCAATGGCCTGGGGATATTGTTTTTTAAGGGCATACATATGACCGATTTGTGAATGAATAAAAACAATCCAGTTGTCTTCACCCGCTTTGGTATACAATTTTTCGGCCCGCAAATAATAAGTCAGGGCGCTGTCAGGCATATTTCTTGACTCCATCATTTCACCAATATTGTTCAACGAAATGGCCATGTCACTCACAAAACCGTTTTGCAAAGCAATGGCGTACGCTTTTTTTGAATAGTCAAGTGAAATTGAAAAATATTCTTCGTTCTTAACGTGGTGCCCAAATACGTTATACAGGTTTGACAGGTTAATGTAGCCAACGCTCACGCGTTGCGGCAGGTTATGGTCCAGCCCGATCTTTATAGAAGAAAGATAAAGCTTTTTTGCACGAATGAAATTCATGGTATCACCGTTATACAGGCCCCTGTCAACATTGGTATGTGCCTGGCTACTTAACGCCATTGATGCAAACGTAAAATCACCTGCCTCTTTAAAAAGATAATAAGCCTGCCTGAAATAATACAGCGCTTTCGGAAAGTTAGACAGGATTTTGTTTAAGTCGCCCAGGTTATAGTAACAACGCCCAATGCACATTTTGTTATTGACCTTATAAGCAAGCAACAACGCCTTTTTCAACTCCTGAAGTGAAGAGGCATAATTGCCTTTGCTGCGCTCCACAACCGAAATGTTATTAAGCGCGTAAATTTTTCCTATGGGGTAAAGGTATTTTTCAGATAAAAACAAGGCTTGTTTTGCAAATGCGTTAGCCTGGTGAATTTTAGCGTACGCAATTTTGCCGGCCTGCGTATTAATTGAATCAATATAGCGTATGGCATCGTTCCGGTCTGCAAAGTTGGGCGTATTCAAAGAAGCTTTTACCGGTAAGTAAACCGTTGTTAGGACAATAATTAACCGGAATACAAAACGCATAGATTTTTCAGGCACAAGCAAAAGTACGCCAAAAAACCAATAAACAAAATCCAGTTTAATAACAGGAGCTCACCCTGGCTTACCGCTTGCGTGTATCAGAGTGTTCCCCTTAAAGCCTGCTCACGTTCAATGGATTCAAAAAGGGCCTTGAAGTTTCCGGCTCCAAAACCTTTGGCACCCATGCGTTGAATGATCTCATAAAACAATGTTGGGCGGTCTTCAACCGGTTTGGTAAATATCTGCAATAAATATCCTTCCTCATCGGCATCAACAAGTATTGATAGTTTTTGGAGTTCTTTGATGTCCTCCGTCATGATCTTCATGTGTTCACCTAGCCGATTGGGAATTTCATCGTAATACGCTTGCGGAGGAGGCGGTAAAAACTCAACACCGCGTGCCTTTAATTCAGTAACTGTTTTAATGATATCATCAGTTGCCAGTGCCAGGTGCTGCACGCCTGCGCCTTCGTAAAAATCAATGTATTCTTCAATCTGCGATTTCTTTTTTCCTTCGGCCGGCTCGTTAATGGGGAATTTAATGCGCCCGTTACCATTGCTCATAACCTTGCTCATAAGGGCCGAATATTCGGTGTGAATTTGCTTGTCATCAAACGACAAAAAATTTACAAAACCCATGACCTCTTCGTACCATTTTACCGTTGCATTCATTTGGTTCCATCCAACATTGCCAACCATGTGGTCAATGAATTTAAGCCCTACCGGTGTTGGATTATAGTCACTTTTCCATTCACGAAAACCCGGCAGGAATACGCCTTTGTAATTTTTACGTTCAACAAACACGTGAACGGTTTCACCATACGTATATATTCCTGAACGCACCACTTCCCCGTGTTCATCTTTTTCAACAGTTGGTTCCATGAAAACCTTTGCACCGCGTTTTGTGGTTTCTTCAAAGGCTCTGCGGGCATCTTCAACCCAAAGTGCAATAACCTTTACACCGTCACCATGTTTTTTTACGTGTTCACCTATGGGCGAATCGCTTTTTAAAGCGGTTGTCAATACCAGCCGTATTTTATCCTGCTTCAACACATAAGAGGTGCGGTCTTTTAAACCTGTTTCCAATCCTGCATAGGCATACGACTGAAAACCGAAAGCGGTTTTGTAATAGTGTGCCGATTGCTTGGCATTACCCACGTAAAACTCTACATAATCGGTTCCCAATAAAGGGAGAAAATCCTGTGCGCCCTCAAAAATCTTTTCAAGGCCGTATTCTACATTTTTTATTACTTTACTCATAATTTAATCGGCTTATTATCTAATTTAGCCCGTAAGCTAATTAACCTGTTTTTTATTCAACCCATGATTTGTAATACTTCTTGTCATCAATTCCCATGGCAACATCAGTTAGTTTAAGCGGCCTGAACGTGTCAACCATCACCGCCAGCTCAACGGTTTCGGTTTTACCAATGCTGCGCTCCATGGCGCCTGGTGCCGGCCCATGTGGAATGCCTTTCGGGTGCAGGGTAATGTGTCCCTGTTCTATGTTATTGCGGCTCATAAAATCACCGTCAACATAATACAACACTTCATCACTGTCAATGTTACTGTGGTTATACGGTGCAGGTATGGCCTTTGGATGGTAGTCATACAAACGCGGGCAGAATGAACAAACCACGAACGCGCCCGTTTCAAATGTTTGGTGTACCGGGGGCGGTTGATGCACGCGCCCGGTTATGGGCTCGAAATTATGGATGCTGAAAGCCCACGGAAAATTGAAACCATCCCAACCAACCACATCAAAAGGATGCGTGGCGTATACAATTTCATGCACCATGCCTTCTTTTTTTACTTTGATTACAAAATCGCCTTTTTCGTCATGGGTTTCAAGTTCAGAAGGCAATTTAAAATCGCGTTCGCAAAAAGGAGCGTGCTCCAGGTGTTGCCCGTGCGGGTTCTTGTAACGTTTTGGCGTGTATAGCGGGTGGTAGCTCTCCAGGTATAGTAAGCGGTTGTTCTCATCGTTGAAATCAATCTGGTAAATCATACCGCGCGGAATGATTAAATAATCACCATATTCAAAAGGAATGTTTCCCATGAATGTGCGTAGCGTACCTGAGCCTTTATGGATGAAAAGCATTTCATCGGCATCGGCATTTTTGTAAAAGTAGTTGCGCAACGATTTTTTAGGGGCGGCAAGCCCAAGTACCACATCGTTGTTTAACATTAACGCTTTGCGGCTGTCAAGAAAATCGTCTTCGGGTTTAAGTTGAAAACCTTGAAGCAACATGGGCTTGATGTTTTTTTCAACGGCAATTTTAGGTGCAACGCTGTACGATTTAACAATTTCCTTTATTTGAGTAGGACGATGTACGTGGTACAGCAGCGATGACATACCTGAAAATCCTTCGGTACCGAAAAGCTGTTCGTAATATAAACCGCCTTTTGGTTTTTCAAATTGCGTATGTCGTTTTTGGGGAAATTTCCCCAGTTTATGATAAACAGGCATAAAATAATTTTAAATGATGAAATTTTATTAAACAGAGAGCGAGTAAGAGGATTACCATCACTCGGGATTGCGTTTGGTGATGTCTTTGATGTTAATGATAAAGCTATGTTCCCTTTTTAAGCCCATTGATGCAAATATAACCAAAAATCAGGTTTTATCACCGGTTTTTTCAGACTTTAAAATCTGCTTTAAATCAGGCCTTAACCTGCTCTTATACACAGCATGTGAATGCAATTTTCGTTCCCCTCTGCGCAGCTTTTTTTGTTCTGCAGGCGGCAGGGCTATTACGTCCATGCATTTATGTGTGCAGCAGTTTTTCATGAGTGCCTTGCATGCATCGCACTGGATAAACAACAGATGGCAATCATCGTTGGCGCAATTGGTATGGTTGTCGCAGGGTTTCCCGCATTGGTGGCACACTGAAATAATGTCATTGGTAATGCGTTCACCCAGGCGCTGGTCAAACACAAAATTTTTTCCAATGAATTTTGATTCAAGACCTTGTTCTTTAATTTGCCTTACATAGTCAATAATGCCACCGTGCAACTGGTTTACATCGGTAAACCCGTGGTGCTTCAGGTAGGCACTGGCTTTTTCACACCGTACACCGCCTGTACAATACATGAGGATTTTTTGGTTTTCCTTTCCTTTCAATTCTTCCAGCACCATGGGCAATTCTTCTTTAAATGTATCGGCATCGGGCGTTATGGCGCCAATGAATTTACCCACTTCACTTTCATAATGGTTGCGCATGTCCACTACAATGGTGTCGTTATACTCCATCGCTTCATTGAACTCTTTGGCGGTTAAATGAGTCCCTACGTTGGTTACATCAAACGAATTATCGTCCAGGCCATCGGCCACAATTTTTTGTTTGACACGCACAATGAGTTTCAGGAACGGGTCGGTTGTGTTTTCAACGGCCCATTTCAACGGCATGTTTTTAAATGCATGCGTTGCATTGAGCCATTGGGTAAACGCGTCAACATTGTGAACAGGAATGCTGATTTGCGCATTTATACCTTCGCGGGCAATGTAAACGCGGCCCAATACGCCTAAACCTGTCCATTCGGTATACAACTGGTTTCTCCGGTTTTCAAGGTCGTCAAGAATAACGTACCGGTAAAACGAAACCGTGGTGCGTTTGAAATTTTCACCCTCGAGTTTTTTGCGCAGGGTGTTTTTGTCATATTTGTTATAAAGCGCCATATTATGCAAGAATACGGTAAGTGCAGGTTGCAAAGGTAAGCCATAAACAGCCACGGATAACATAGATTAACACTGATTCTGATCATGCTTTTTGCCCAAATTTGTTACAAAAGAGCAACCATTCCAAATCACGTCAATATAGTTTATATAGCTGAAATCTATGATTATCTGTGTTATCTGTAGCCACTAAAAGTGTCGTATCACAGCGATTAAAAATCTGTTATATTAGCGCCTCAACTCATAAAAATGGCACAGGGAGAAAAAATATTGGTGATAGGATCACGTGGGCAAATTGGTACCGAACTGGTTGAAGAACTTCGCCAAATGTATGGTGAGTCGAATGTGTTTGAAAGTGATTTAAAAGACCCAGGCCCGCATGATATAAACTACATTCAATTAAATGTACTTGACAAAGACGCCCTTTATGGGGCTGTAAAAAAGCATGGTATTACACAGGTGTATTTATTGGCCGCACTGCTTTCGGCAACGGCCGAAAAAAATCCCGCTTTTGCATGGGAGCTTAACATGAACAGTTTGTTTTATATACTGGACATGGCCAAAGAAAAACATCTTAAAAAAGTTTACTGGCCAAGCAGCATTGCTGCGTTTGGACCCACTACGCCTAAAAAAAATACCCCCCAGCATACCATTATGGATCCGGCAACGGTTTACGGTATAAGCAAGTTGGCCGGTGAACGCTGGTGTGAATATTATTTTCAGAAATACCAGGTTGATGTGCGCAGTTTAAGGTACCCGGGGCTAATCGGGTATAAGTCCTTGCCGGGTGGCGGCACGACCGACTATGCCGTTGATATTTTTTACAAAGCCAGGCAGGGTGTAAAATTCACCAGTTTTTTAAGTGCCGATACAACGTTGCCGATGATGTATATGGATGATGCCATCCGGGCCACGGTAGAAATCATGGAAGCTCCTTCTGAAACAATAAAAATCCGTTCAAGTTATAATGTAGCCGGCATGAGTTTTTCACCTGCAGGAATTGCGGCTGAAATCAAACTACAAATTCCTGATTTTCAAATTGAATATATGCCCGATTTCAGGCAGGAGATTGCCAACGGTTGGCCGCATAGCATTGATGACGGTATGGCAAGGGCCGATTGGGGATGGAAAAACCACTACAACCTTAATAAACTTGTTAATATTATGTTAGCTAATATTAGGGTTTAACGGCAACTTTTCAACAACCTGTAACGTAAAATAAAGCGGCTGAAAATGCCCGCTTTAACCAATAAAATCACGCCTTGGCAGAATTTTTGTCACATACATAGGGAAAATGTGTATTTTGTAACGTTCAATTTAGGGACATTAAAAAAGCAACCATGAAGAAGTTTTACTTAAGCATTTTATTTTCGGGCCTGGTAGTTGCTGCAATCGCGGGTAACGGTCCCCAGGATATAAATAAAACGGTTGATGGTAAAAAAACCGGGAGTTGGAAAGTTTATGGTAACGATAAACTTTATGCTGGCAAGGGTTATGCACCAGACGCTGTGGTGGAAGAAGGCGAATACCAGGATGGTAAAAAAGTAGGCGTATGGAAAACCTACTATCCAAGCGGAAAAATCAAATCAGAAGTCGAACACAAATTGGGTCGCCCGAGTGGTGCCTTCAAAACCTATTACGAGAATGGGCAGGTTGAAGAAGAAGGTACCTGGAAAGGAAACGCCTATCGTGGCGGGTTCAAGCGTTACCATGAAAACGGACAGGTAGCCCAGGAAAAAACATTTAACGAAGCCGGTAAACCCGAAGGGAAAGTTGTTTACTATTACCCAAACGGTAAACCTGAATTGGAATTCAATTCAAAAAATGGCCAGGAAGAAGGCGAGCTTGTTCGCTACCACCCTAATGGCGACATAAAAGAGAAAATGAATTTTAATGGCGGTAAAGCTGATGAGTCAACCCGTAAGGAATTCAAAATGGTTAATCCTCCGGTTGATCTAAGCAAGTTTGAAACCAAGCCAACAAAAACGGCTGAAACCGTAAAAGGCGGAACCGAAAACGATGGAACGGCACCTCCAAAAGACGGGTATGCCAAGGTATATGATGCCAATAAAAACCTGGTGCAGGATGGTGAGTTCAAAGGCGGGAAATTATTCAACGGTAAATATTACAGGTATGATAAAAACGGCCTTATCCTCAAGGTGGAAATCTATAAAAATGGAAAATACTTTGCCGATGGCCAGTTAGAATAAACATAAGGCAACGGAATATATTTCAAAAAGACCCTTTCATAACGAAAGGGTTTTTATTTTTATATCACCATTACAAGAGCGAAATTCATATGAATAACGATATACAGCTATACAATACGCTTACACGAAAAAAAGAACATTTCAAACCCATTAATCCTCCTTTTGTTGGATTG
>DASPJQ010000516.1:0-11163 GCA_035628535.1 Flavobacteriales bacterium
GTGTAAGCCGCAACGTGGAGAACGGTTTTTACTATACCGTTAGCATGCCCATTAAAATGTTGCAGGTTGAATACGTGAATTATTATGAGCGTAAATTCAAAGACGATGTTGCCAAAGCTGAAGCGGTAAAGCTGGAAAAAATTGACATGAAGCTACCCAAGCGTTTCAGTAAACGCATAATGCGCCAATATAAATTAAGCCCGAACGGCAAGTACCTGGCTTTTGTGACGCATGAAATGGGCCAGTACCGTTTGTATTTGTATGATGTGGAACGCAAAAAGCTCAAGCGCATTGAAAAAGGAGAATTCAAGCTTGACCGTTTGCAGGACGTAAGTTACCCGGTATTGTGCTGGCATCCAACGGGCGATGGGCTTGTTTACATTGTGGAGCATAAAGGCGTGGTTAAAATGCGCACGTACAATGTTGAAACAAAGAAAAAAAACACCCGTGAACTGGGGAAAATTGAAAAGGTAATTGATTTCGCCTATTCACCTGATGGGAAATTGGCTGTTATGTCATGCGTGGCACTGGGGCAAACCGATATTTACCTGTTTAAATCACAAAGCAATTCGCTTGACAGGCTTACCGATGATTTGTATGACGATATTAACCCCGAATTCGTGAACAAAGGCCGTAACATTATTTTCTCATCAAACAGGCCTTCAGATACCCTGTATACAAATAAGAACATTGAAAAGAAACCTTTCAAACTCGATTATGATGTGTTCATTATAGATGTAGCTGGCAAGCGCAGGCTTATGACCCGCATAACCAATACACCGTTTGTGAACGAAGTTCAACCTGCGCAATATGACACGCTGGCATATACCTATTTGACTGATGAGAACGGTGTATACAACCGTGTAGTAAGCCTTCGTGACAGCGCCATTGCTTACGTTGATACGGCCATGCACTACCGTTATTTCCTGAATTCGCAAAACAAATCAAATTACCAGCGCGGGGTGCTTGAATACGATGTGAATTTTAACCGCGGGCGTTTTACTATGCTTATGCTGGAAAACGGCAAATACAATTTTTATACACAAAAAATTAAAGAAGACAAAAAAGTTGATTTGGGTGAAATACCGGCCACACGCTGGCGCATGAATTACAACCGTATTAATGAAATTCAACTGCAAAAAGCGGTACAGCAAAAGCAAACCGATACGGTGAGTGACGGGCGCATTAAAATCATTAAGAATAAAAACAAACCGGACAGTACAAACCTTGATTTCAACTATTATATTTTTAAAGATGAAAAACCGGTTTATGAAAAAGAAAAAGTCATTATTAACAATAAGCCTGATACCAGGGAAAAACCCGATTCAACAGTAGCTGCTACGGTTGCCAAAAAGCAGGACGATGAAATTCCGTTTAAACTGCCCGACCAGGAATTATACAGGATAAATTTTGCAACCGACTATGTAGTGTCGCAGCTTGACAATAATTTTTTAAGTCAGGCTTATCAACGTTACGGTGGCGATGGGTCGCAGTATTTTACCCCTGGACTTAACGGTTTGATCAAAATGGGATTGAGCGATGTGTTTGAAGATTATAAAATAACAGGAGGGTTCAGGTATTCGGGTAATTTAAGCAGTAACGAGTATTTGCTCATGTTTGATGATTTGTCAAAACGCCTTGATAAACGCTTCATGGTTTACAGGCAGGCTTATCTGGCTGCAAACAATAACCAGCAGTTGGTTAAAGTACAAAGCTATGATGCACGTTATATGATAAAATGGCCGTTCAATGAAGTATTGAGCTTGCGTGGAACAGCCATGTACCGTTATGACAGGGCGCATTACCTGGCAACCGATTATCCCATTTTATCACGCAAACCCGAAAACAGCCACCGCGGAGGCGCCAAAGCCGAACTGGTTATGGACAATGCCGTACCGCGCGGGTTAAACCTGTTTACCGGTTTCAGGGGTAAATTATTTTTTGAATATTATAAAGACATATTTGAACCTGTTACCAATTTCTTTGTAACAGGCATGGATTTGCGTCATTATTTGAAAATCCACCGTTGCATCATTTGGGCCAACAGGTTGGCGGCAAGTGCAAGTTTTGGCGATCAGAAACTGGTTTATTTCATGGGTGGGGTCGATAACTGGATAACCGGTAAAAGCCGGTTTGACCCAACGCTGCAGGTATCGCCTGAACAAAACTATGCTTTCATGGCCATTGGCACCCCGCTGCGTGGCTTCATGCAAAATGTGCGCAACGGTAACAATTTTGCATTGTATAATTCAGAATTGCGTATTCCCTTGTTCCGTTACCTGGTTAACAGGCCTATGAAATCCGACTTCCTTGAAACTTTCCAGGCGGTTGGGTTCTTTGATGCGGGCACTGCGTGGACCGGGTGGAACCCGTATTCCGATGAAAACTCGTTTAATACAACTGTTGTCTCAAATCCACAAAGCCCGGTAATTATTATTCTTGAAAACCAAAAAGAACCCATTGTTTATGGTTATGGATTTGGTTTCAGGGCACGTATATTCGGTTATTTCCTGCGCTTTGATCATGCCATTGGTGTTGATGACGGATTTAAATTACCGGCAAGGAATTATTTCTCTCTGTCACTGGATTTTTAAAAGAGATTTCTTGCTTTTTAGGATGCTGATGACGCTGGTCACCATGATTAAAACTGGTATTACAATCAACGGGCGAAGCGATTTTAACCAGCAGTCACCATGAGTATCTGGTTCCGCAGGAACACGCACACCAGCACCGTTCTAAAGCTAAAAAGTCAATAAATTAAACTTATCGGTGGTCATCAAAACAATCAGCGAACTGAAAGCCATGAACACAATTAAAAATGATTATATAGTGCGTACACCAGCGTTCCCTTTTTTTGGTACATTCATCATCTAAATCAGCATCATGGATACATCAACTGTTATCATTTACCTGGCTGTGGGACTTGCAGCAGGTTTTTTAAGTGGACTTGTGGGTATAGGCGGGGGTGTGGTTATTGTACCGGTTCTCATGTATCTTGGATTCAGCCAGCACTTGGCCCAGGGAACGGTTTTATTCATGTTCCTTTTACCAATTGGTATTTTAGGTGTATGGAACTATCACCAACAGGGTTATGTTGATTTTAAATCGGCTTTTGTTATTGCCTCAACATTTTTGATTGGAAGTTATTTCGGTTCCAAAGTTGCGGTGAGCATTGACCAGGTTATGCTAAAGGTGGTATTCGGTTGCATACTGGTGTTGCTCGGGCTCAAGATGATTATTTGGCGGTAAGTTCATTTTTTTACAAGCGTAAAATTTCCCGTTAATTCGTCCTTAACAACCATATAGCCTGGGTTGAGTTGAAGTTCCCACCCCTTGCCTGTAACCGAACCGTCATCAATAACCAGCGGAACGGTTAATGTCACTTTAGAACGATCGGGGTTTATGAGTCCGCCAACTTCGGTAACGTTTAATTTACCCCAATTGTCAATTGCGGTAAAACTTGGATACACCAACCCTTTGTCTTCAATGGTTACAATAGTCCTTGCATCAAATGAAACCTTCTTTTTTTCAAAAGGGATGTCAAAATGCGGCATTGTTATAAAGCTGTTTTTATAGCCGGCAACAACCATTTGGTTTCTTTGTTCACGCCTTGATTCCTGTGAAATAATGGAATCACGGCCATACATATTTCCGATTTTTTCATTTGCGGCAGCGGTATCAGCCGGCAGGACTACATTAAAGGCAGTTGTAAAAAATGAGGTAAGGTCGGTGCTTGCATTGATTTTTTTGTTCCAGTATTTGTCATATTCATGCAGCAGAAAACCATAGAGCGGGGTGGTATTGTATGCGAACGACTGTACAAAACTGGCCTTTAAAAAATCGTCTATACGCTGGCGAAAAAAATCGGGACGTTTCTTTTTCTCTATATTGCTTATAAAGAAACCTGTGTATGCTGCTAAGCCTTCGTTCAGTTCCAAAATGTTTTCATGCAATGCCGCTTTCGGAAAAAGCTTGTATCTGTACCGCCTCAGTGCAAGGGCATTTGACACATGTTCTTCAATTTCCTTTTTGTCTGATGACGCAATGGCTTTCATAAGCGCTTCCAGTTCCAGCCGGAGGTAGATGCGGCCGTTTTTTTGATCGAGGTGAAAATTATTTGGTGCATTTGCCATTGGAAATCCAAGCGATGCCTGTGACCGGTGAAACAATTCATGCGCAATAAGCGCTATGTTATATGATTTGTCCTTTTTAAGAAAAGCAAGCATGATCATGGCCCAGCTTTTACCACCCCAATTAACCGTGGTGTTTGCAACCGGAACCTTTAGCGGCAGCGTGCCCGTATATATATTGCCCCGTTTCTGCAATACCCCCGAAGTGTCGGCCTCGTTGGCGTAAACCTGCCGCGTGACAGGATCTACAAATAAAACCGGCCCGTAAATATTTTTGTCCCAAAGTTCATGCGCACGTTCAATGGCTGTTTTGGTCTCCCTGAAATAAAAATCAAGGCTGTCATCATTTATCTGCGTTTTAGCGCCATATGCAAAAAAAGTGCATAAGGTTATAATCAAACAATGTTTCATACAACATAAAAATAGATAAAACTGTTGGTTTGAATACTAAAATTTACCCGATAACGCCTGGCTTATTATAACCGTTTGAATATCATTTTCCATACTCATCAACCGTCCAGTGGAATTGATCGTTTATAGCCGGGAGTTTTTTCCAATTTATCATTTTAGTCTGAAATTCCATAACAGAGTTGTAATTGGTGTAGGTCAGCGTTAGCAAACTATCTTGCGGAATATTATATACGAAATCAATTTTCTCGTTTTTATTGCCCGTGAGGCGCAACATGTGGCGAGGTGCATCAACCTGCATGCGAAAATTGTGCATGATACCATAAAAGTCTTCAGCAATAAAATACCCTTGTCGGTGTATGAAAAAACGTTTTATAGAAAGGTATGTACCGCCCTGGGGTCCCTGGAAGGAAATGTTTATGCCTGAAATGGGAACATAAGCTCCATGCAGGAAAGGCCGGGGCGCTTTATCATCGTTAAAATTCATGGTTGATAAATACGGGTATAACGATTCGCACAAACAAAGCGCAACCAACAAAGGCTTTAATGCCCGGTGCAATCGTTCATGGTTGAATAAAACGAATTTTGTTTCGGTTTGCAGTGAAGTTTTCTTTTGATGGATTAAAAAATCATATAAGGCCCAAAACTGGGGTTTGAGTAAAACCAGGGTTACAAAAATCAGGAAAGCTGAGAAAAGTTTGACCGAAATATCAAAACCAATATTAATGGCAAGTATATTGGAAAATACGGCCAATGCAATCAATAAGCCGGCAATCTTTGTTTTTCGGAACAAAATTAATACGGCAGGAATGATTTCAATGAGGCCGGCAAAAATCGAGTACCAGTACGAGGTGCCCATAGCGCTCCAATACAGGATGTCTTTATCCAGGTTGCCCAGTGGAGTATACAGGGTATTTGGTTCAGGTTGGTAGAACTGCCACTTAAATATTTTGTTGAATCCGTATCTAAATAAAATAAGGGCCAGGTATACAGTGGCTACGGCCCGTATGAAAGCAATTAGCGAATTTTTTTTGTTTTTTAAACGCGTGAAAGTAACAATACCTGCAAACATTGCTGCCACCAGCATGAGCACAAAAAACAATACGTACATGGAAACCGAGTCAGACGAAAAATCGCAATGCAGTAAATTATACCCGAAAATGTTTTTTGAGACCAAAGTTACAATACCCGAAAAAAGTGTCAGGCTGATTTCCTTTTGCCAGGGAAAAAAATTGAATTCTGCCGGAAAAAATAAAATGACCAGCAGGGTAAAACAAAAAATACCTGATTTTATAAACAGTCTCACCTGGGTTGAAAGGTTTTATATGAACGCCAGGAGAAAAATGCGGCCAACAACAATATAGCGGCCAGTATTAAAATCACAAAAGGTTTGTTCCCGCTGCTGGGATCTGAATAAGGGGCTGCAAACGGTGCATGATTATTTTTCGTGCTGTGTTTTTCAAACCCAATAAATTTCACTGTGTTTATTGAATTTTTGAAAAAATAATTGGAACGCATAAATGTTTTGATACTGGCCAGTGAATACGACCGGTTGAAATTATCCACAGCTTTTACAGAATCAGTGGCATGAACCCATTTTTTTTTCACCTTATCGTACTGTGAAATATAACAGAGCGTAAGCAGGTCACTCACGTATTTAACTGAATCCAATTGTTTGTTTTTGGAGCTGGCTATGTCTACCTCCGGTAAATAGTCCTTATTTACGTATATATCTTGGGGACCAAGGCCAAGGTTGGAAACCAGGAATTCAAAATGCCCCCTGAACTCGGCTGCGAATTGTGTGGCCGAACCGCCATGGCTTTTGAAGGCAATGATTTTGGTTTGGGCGGTTGATAGTGACGCCCACAGTACGAACGTTATTAAAATAATTTTACGCATCCTGCAAATTACAACAATTTTTTCAAATCACTGATCATGTCTTCACCAAACAGCACAGTGCCCAAGGTTGGTCTGTCAAGGTTTACTTCGCGGTAAATGCTTTGGTCATAGGCGTCAAACACCTTATTGGTATCCGTATCAGTACGCACTTTGAGCAAAATCTTGTTTGATTCCTTGTAAAAGAAATAGTCAATGTATTGTTCCTTTTCAGGTGAAAGCTGGGTGAAATTTTTGCCGTTCAAATCGGATATGTATAACATAACCGGGTCCCTGTAATCGTAAATGGTGTCGTTGTTAAAATCATTTTTAATCACATGGTACATGATGATGGGTTTTTCAAACTCGTTGTGTATGCTAAATGAAATGATATGAAGTTTTTCATTCATAAGTTTATAATTCTGCCCGGTAAACCGGTTGTAAAAAATCAGGTTACGTATGTCAACTTTGCTGAGGTTGTTGTTGGAGTAAGTTGAAATGGCTCCGTTGTACTGGTTGGCATCGGTAGTGCTGGCCAGAGCCACACAACCTGAGGCGTCAGTTGACATGTTCCAGGTATAGGAACCGGCCGCCAAACCTGACCCGCTTTTGAAATTAACTGTTATCGGTTTCTGGATTTCTGAAGGCGTGTACGAACTCAACCCTACCGGAAAAATGGATAAACTGTCAACCGAATAGGCAATGGGGTTGCCAATGATCAATTGTGGTGCGCGCACCGAATCGCTGTTGCTCACCGTTTCTTTTGATCCGCCCCCGCATGCAGGAAATGAAAAAAGTGTAATCGCGTATAGCGCAACAGGTAGTAGTAATTTTTTCATAAATCTGATTTTGGCTTTTGACGCATAATTGTTCTATGGTTGCTGGTTTAGCATGTTAATGAAAATTAAATCTGTTAAAACCTTGCTATAAATTGATCGTAAGGCCGGCTTGCAACTGCAGGGCCAGCAAAGGTGTTTGTTTTATTTCAGCAACCGCATGTTCACGCGCATAATAAATTCTTCCCTGTAATACAGTTGTGCTATTCACGGTTTGCTGGTTTATGGTTTCAATATGCGGTAGCCGGTGTGCATATAACAGCCCGCATGAAAAATGAAGGAAAATTCCACCAACTTCGCTGTTCTCTTTTTCATTTGACCAGGCCATGGAGAGTAACCCTTTTTGAAAACCAATGCCGGCATACGCATTCCATGTCGTGTGTTTAATCGCATCCCTGATCGTAACCGAATGCGTTCCGGGACAAGGTACACTCTGTTGACCGGGCTGGGTAGTTGAGCCAATGGTTTGCATGTAACGAATCAGGTTTATATCGGTGCGCAAGGCGGCTAACCCGGCCGAAGCTTCAGCATATGCAACAATTCCCGACCACTCTTTGTTGCCGGTTCCTTCAAACCGCAAAAGTATATTGTAGGAATTGTATAAAGGTGAGATGTCCATTTTCGAATTCAGCAGGACCCCGTTGGCTACATAACTTACCGGGTAGGTTTGCGTGGTAAAACATGTGTGTGTCCAACTTAAACCCAGGTATAATGGATCTTTGCAAATGCGCCAGGCGTAATTTAAATTCAAACCGCTGCCTTGATCGAATATTCCCGTAAGTTTATATTGGGGTTTAACCCGCGAAGCGCTGGCCGTAAAAACCCATTTGCGCTGTGCATGCAGTGTTTGCGCTGCAAGAAGAATAAAACATATCACGGTAATTTTTTTCATCGGGCTTCCCTGGAAATACACCGCGTTGTTTCAAACGTTCAGCCGGCCAAAACAAATCCAGGTTGGATACAACGCACTACCAATAGTTAACCGTATGTGCTGTGCAAAAAAGCTATCACATGGTTTAATTCGAAACGTCAGTCCCCTCAAATTTTATGCGTGAATCATTCACATTTACCAATTCATCCAGTTCATATACATTTTGGTAGCCATAACCGTAAAGGTTGATATAGGTAGGAATGTTCAGGGCCAGTGTAAGTTCCTTTCCGTTGTTCATGAGGTTTGACGGGCCGGCCGCTTTCGTTGGCAGTGTTTCATCATCACCGTCAAAATTATTGTTGCAATAAATAAGAATACGCAAATCCTTGTTGCGCAACAACCGATCCAGGTTACGCTGGGTAAAATTGGTGAAACTTAAATGTTTTGCACCTTTCACATGCCTGCGTTCATACATGTTGTCAGAACGTGTATCCAGTATAATCGTGTTTTCTTCGTTGCTCATTTTTAAAAAATCATCAAGGCTTACCAGGCGTTTGGCGCGGTGCTCCTTCACTTCGGCCACCAGTTTTTCATAGGCGTTAAAATCAACTTTTGCTTTCGCATAGGTTGTTGCGGTTTTGTCAAGCATCGTGTTCATGTCTTCTTTCATACCGCCCAGATCCTGCTGTTTGTTTTGTGATTGGGTTACCAGGAAATAACTGCAAAAAATACCGGTCAATCCAAGAGTTATCGTTTTCATATATGTCATTATTTGTTTTTTAAAGGTAGCATGGAATGCCCTTTTTCGTTCTGCAGAGGAAGTGGGCATTTCATAAATAGCATTGTTTTATAGACAATATACCCCATTAACAGGTAAACGTTCATTTGTATTTATAGAACCAGTGTCAAAAACTGTTAATTTTAACTGTGAAAAAGCTGCCGGATAGCGATAAAACCCGCCCCGATCCATTTGCGGCCTTGAGGATCAGGGATTTTGTCCTGTTCATGATCACCCGCTTTTTTCTTACCCTGGGCATACAAATGCAAAGCGTTATTGTGGGCTGGCAGGTTTACGAATATACCAAGGACGTGCTTGCCCTGGGCATGATTGGCCTGGCAGAGGCCATTCCCTTCATCATCACATCGCTGTTTTCAGGTCATGTGGCTGATACCGTGAACCGTAAAAAAATCATCCTTGTTGCCGTTTCGTTGTTGCTTGTTTCTACTTCTGCATTGCTTTATTTCTCGTTGAACAATGCTGCATTCATCAAATTGTACGGGATTGTTCCCATATTTTTAGTGATTGGTTTTACCGGTATTGTGCGCGGTTTTATTGCTGCTGCAACCATGCCTTTTCTGGCGCAGTTATTACCGCGCGGGTTGTATGCCAACGCAGCAACATGGAACAGTTCCATATGGCACACAGGCGCGGTTATTGGTCCGGCCCTGGCCGGGTTAATTTGTTCCTACGGTTTTGCCCCCGCTTATGCAGTCAATTTTATTTTTATTGCCATTGCTGTTTTTGCTTTTGTATTCATTGCTTCACGTCCGCTGCCAGCACGTGAAAAAAATGAAACACTGAAAGAAAGTTTGAATGCCGGGATAAAATTCGTGTTCAGCAACCAGTTGTTGCTGGGTGCAATATCACTTGACTTGTTTGCGGTGTTGTTTGGCGGTGCGGTGGCCATGTTGCCCGCCTTTGCCGATGATGTGTTGTTTGCAGGTCCGGTTGAACTTGGTTTTTTACGTGCGTCTCCCGCCATTGGGGCCATTGTTACAGCCATTATTTTAGCGTATAAACCTCCCGGGGCAAAAGCAGGAATGAATTTAATGGTGAATGTGGCTTTATTTGGAGTCGCCACCATTTTATTTGCGTTTTCAACTAACTTTTATCTGAGTTTGTTTTTACTGGCCTTAACCGGTGCGTTTGACAACGTAAGTGTTGTGGTGCGGCATACGGTAATGCAATTGTCAACGCCCGATCACATGCGCGGGCGCGTATCGGCCATAAACAGTATATTTATTGGTTCTTCAAATGAAATAGGTGCATTTGAAAGCGGGTTGGCGGCAAGTTTAATGGGGTTGCAAACCAGTGTAGTGTTTGGCGGGGTAATGACAATTATTGTTGTGTTGATTACAGCAAAGCTGGCGCCTAAACTTCGAAAACTTAATTTGGAGGAAATGTAGTTCACAGTTAGGGAGTTTTTCAGACAACGGTTTTGAGTATTGTACCGAACGTATTAAACAGGTAGTTTTGGAACGCTGATAACGCTGATTTATCCCAATCCCAATACCGGGAGTTTCCAAATTTCAAGTAATCAGTTTCCAATAACGATGGTTGAAGCTTATTCGATTTGTGGAGAGCAAGTGTATTCTGAAATATTCTATAATCAAATATCAGTAAATATTATGCTCTCTTTGCCGAAGGGAATTTACCAGGTGCGAGTGGAAACCAATGCCGGGGTTTTAAATAAAAAAATAGTTATTCAATAAATTCTATTTGTGCCTAACATGACTTCACTAGTATATCTATTTAACCTAAATAATGTGAATAACCCGGGAGAATGATTCTTGGACAGGTATAACCCGAAATTAATACCCCAACAACTCCTCCATCTTAGCGCCCACCTTCTCCGCATTCGGAAGCATTGCACTCTCAAGCACAGAACTCAAACCAATGGCCGGCAAATCCCGGGCGCCTATCATCATAACCGGTGCGTCCAAATATTCAAAACAACTTTGCTGTATCCTTCCACACAACGCCTGGGCAAATGAATTGGTAATGGGTTCTTCTGTAACCACCAGCACTTTTCCGTGTTTTTTTACGGTTTCAAAAACAAGTTCTTCATCCAGCGGAACCAATGTGCGCAAATCGATGATCTCCACTTTTCCTTCAAAATTTTTGGCTGCGTTTTTACTCCAGTATACACCCATGCCATACGTAATCACGCAAATGCTGTCACCTTTGGATACATTGCTCACATCCGCGTTTTGCACCACGCGTCCTTTTCCAAACGGTAATACATATTCCTCATCGGGTTCA
>DASPJQ010000517.1:0-9669 GCA_035628535.1 Flavobacteriales bacterium
CGAGCGTACCTGTGGTACCGCCAAAACTAAGGGCCAGGTTTTCAAGGAAAGGAAACCAGCGTGAAAACGGTATTTTTTCAACACCCAATACCAGTTTTGACTTGTGGTAAACATCAAGTTCGCCTTTGCTGTCCATGAAAAGGGCCGAGTTGTAAAATTCATACAATGTTCCCGATCCATCATCTTTGGCATTTTCAGGATGCGGCTCGCCCGGTTTGTATTCATTATGGCTGCTCATACCAATAACAAGCCCGGTTTTTTTCATGCGCCCATAAGCCCGTTGCAAAAGTTTAATTTCATCGGCAGTTTCCAGATCTTCTTCATCAATGGAATAGGGAAGTGCCGTTTCGGGCCCAATAATATAATCCACATTGGTATCGGCAACCTGGAACGACTCACGCAGGAAAATAATCATTTGTTCTTCGCCCGAAAGGTTCTCAAACTTATCGCCATACGGGTTAATGTTCGGTTGTACAACCACTACGTCAATGGGGTCTTTTTTTTCGGTATAGTTTGTATACAGGTTAACGGAAATGAGCAGGGGTACAATAATCAAAACAAGCCAGGCAACCAATACAGGAATATTTTTTTTGGCGGGAATATGGCGGTAATAAATGGCATTTACGGCATAAAACCCAATGAGGTTTACAAGCAATACCCACAGTGTACCACCGCCAATGCCCGTGTATTCATACCATTGTATCCATGTGGTTTTTGTGGCAAAGGCATTGCCGAAATTGAGCCAGGGCCATGAAAGTTCCCAATGATAATGAATATATTCAAAACTCATCCAAAGGCTTACCAGCGCTACATGCCCCCAGTAATTTCCGTAACGCCTGTGAACAAGGTGATAAATCCAGAAATAAACCGACATGATGAGCGCATTCAAAAATACCGCCATAAACATGCCGCCAACGGAAGCGTTTACAATCCACCAGGTTGTAATACCGTTGAATACTATGAATCCAGGATAGCTCAACCACAGCACTTTGCGTGCCCTTAACCGTTTTTCGTAAATATACTGTTCGGCAATCAGCATGGGAATTAGTGCGAAAAAAATCAGGAAGGTCAGTCCGCCTGTGGCAGGAAAACTGAGACCCAGCAGCAGACCTGAAAGAATAAAGAATAACAGTAGTTTTTTAGTGGTCAATTTTTACTATTTTGCTTAAAATTATAAGGTATTACCATATAATAGGACTTTCATGAAAAAAATACTTTTCGTTTGTTTTGCAGGGCTTGGCATGCATGCCGTTGCGCAAAATACGGTTGCCGACAGCCTTAAGCCCACCAAAAAAATTATTGATCATACTACGTATGACAGCTGGAAATCGGTTGTTTCGCCCAACATTTCCAATGATGGCGTTTGGGTAACCTGGGAGGTGAACCCGCAGGTGGGTGATGGAAAGTTGTTCCTTTACAACACCCAAACACAGGCACTGGACTCATTCAATCGTGCAAAAAACGCGGCTTTTTTATATGCTGGTACCGGTTACCTTGTATACAAAATCATTCCGCCTTACCGCATTACACGCAAGGCGAAACTTGATAAGAAAAAACCCGATGACATGCCTAAAGACACCCTGGCAGTTTTGGACCTTGCGTCAAAAAAAATCACCAAACTGGCCAACGTAAAATCATTTTCGCTGAATGATTATTCAACAATTGTAATGGCGCAACTGGGCAAAGAAAAAAAAGTGCAGCCGGTATTGACAAAACGCCAGAAAAAAAAGCTGAAAAAGAACCCACCTGTTGAAATAAAATCCGATGGTACTACACTGGTGGCATGGAACCCGGTGAGCGGTGAACAAAAACGCGTTCCTTATGTTACTGAGTTTTCAATAGCGGCAAAATCGGCCGCAACAGCATACGTTGTACAGAAAAAAGGAAAAAACGATTCTTCGTTTGTTTATACGGTTGAAATTGGATCCGACTCAAAACTCAAATTCAATAAAGTTCATGAAAACAACGGGTGGTCAAAATCGGTGCAGTTTGACGAACGAGGAAAACAACTGGCTTTTTTAACCACTGCCGATACCGCAAAAACAAATAAATTATATACGCTGTACCTGAAAAGGGAGGCCGATGCAACTGCAAAGTTATTGGTTGATACCAGCAACACCAAAATTACGAAAGGCCTTGCTGTGAGCGAATACGGTAAACTCCATTTTTCCCAAAGTGGAGGTAAATTGTTTTTTGGTATTGCACCCATTCCTAAAAAGGAACCCAAAGACACCTTGTTGGAAGAGGAAAAATATGTGGTGGATATATGGCACTGGAATGATGACCGTATACAGCCTGAGCAGTTAAAACAGGTGGATAAAGACAAAAAACTTACCTGGCTTACCTGTTATAATTTTTCAAACAATGAATTATTCCAGGTTGAAAGCGATACCCTGAAAATTGTACAAACAGTGCAAAAAGGGGATGGTGATGTGGCCCTTGCCGCCAGCGAAAAACGCTATAGAAAATCACAGACCTGGGAAACCCAGTTACCTGCCGATTATTACCTGGTTGATTTGAAAACCGGGAAGAATGAATTGGTGCTTGAGAAGAAAACACACACGGTAGCGTTGTCCTACACCGGCAAATACCTTACCTGGTATGAACCGGTTAAACGCGACTGGTATAACATGAATTTGCAAACGCGCCAAAGCGTATTGATCACTAACCGTATTGATGACAACCTGTTTGAAGACAATAACGGTATGGCCGAGCAACCCAATCCTTTCGGCATCATGGGCTGGAGTAAAAACGATGATTTCATTTATATCTATTCTGAATATGAAATCTGGAAAATAAATCCCGATAACAAGGAACAGGTAAGCTGTATTACCAAAAACCGCGGTGGTGAATTCAATACAGAACTCAGGCTTGTTAAAACCGATCCCGATGCCGAGTACATTGATGATAGCTGGTTGCTGCTGAAATCGTTCAACCATCACAATAAGCGCGAAGGTTTTTGGACGTATGCCAATGGAAACTTAAAGCCCCTGATGATGGAGGATGCGCGCATTACTTTTTTTGGCAAGGCAAAGAATTCAGACAAAATACTGTATGCAAAAATGGATTTTCAAACTTTCCCCGATTTGTTGCTGAATGATATAAACTGCAGCAATGAAAAACAATTGTCGTTTGCCAACCCGCAGCAAAAACTTTACAATTGGGGAACAGCCGAACTGGTGAAGTGGGAAACGGCCGAAGGACGTGAGCTGGAAGGTATTTTGTACAAACCCGAAGATTTTGATAGCAATAAAAAATACCCAATGATTGTTTATTATTACGAGAAAAATGCCGACAACCTGCATCAATACCGTTCACCGCGACCATCGGCATCAACCGTAAACCTGAGCGAGTATGTGAGTAACGGCTATGTGATTTTTGTTCCTGACATTGTATACAAGCTGGGCGATCCCGGTAAAGGCGCATATGATTGCATTGTGAGCGGCACCAAAGCCATGATAGCAAAAGGGTTTATTGATGAAAAAAATATTGCTTTACAGGGACAAAGCTGGGGCGGCTACCAAACGGCTTTCCTGGTAACACAAACGAATATGTTTAAGTGTGCCTTTGCGGGCGCACCGGTTGGCAACATGACCAGTGCGTATGGTGGCGTAAGGTGGGAAAGCGGATTGTTGCGCGCTTTTCAATATGAAAAAGGCCAAAGCCGGATTGGCAAAACACTGTGGGAAGACCGCGAAGCTTACATACGCAATTCACCGGTATTTTTCCTTGATAAAGTAAATACACCCCTGTTGCTTATGAACAATGATGCTGACGGTGCAGTGCCCTGGTACCAGGGAATTGAAATTTATACGGGCTTGCGCAGGTTGGAAAAACCATGCTGGTTATTAAATTACAATGGCGATGCACATAATTTAACCAAGCGTCCCAACCAGGTTGACCTGAGCAGGCGCATGCTTGGCTTCTTCAATCATTATTTGAAAGGAGCACCCATGCCTGAGTGGATGAAGAGCGGGGTGAGTGCGGTTGACAAAGGTAAAGTGACCGGGTATGAATTGGAAGAAGCCGGTAAGTGATTAGTATATTAAATTAGTAAATTAAGAAGCGGAACCATTTTGAGTAGGCGGTTTTCAATGCTAACAAAAATAAATTTCTGGTATTTTTGGGTCAACTGAGTTACGGCTTTACGTATCGCATTTAATCAAAACCGTTTCTGTTGAAGTTGTTTCGCCTCTGGGTTTGGCGTATTATGTCTAGCATCTATTGAGCCCACATAATAAACTGGTCATTGTCTTTAAACCGGCTTATGTCTTTTGAAAAAACAATGTGAAATAAATCAATGAGGGGTATTAATCCGAGGCCGCCTCCCAATGTTAACGTATATGCTGCCGCAACGCGTGGTTTAGTTCCAAGGTATAGGCGGTGCATGCCAAAAGGGCCCAGAGTAATGCACAGAAACGCAGCAACAATCCTGCGCTTTGGCTTAACGTTTTGATTAACAGGATTTAGGGAAAAATTTAAAATCGAATCGGTATGGTGTAACTGCGGTTTTATAGTAACTGAATCGTCATAAATTATTCCATTTGAAGCGTTTGGTAAAACGCATTCACTTGCAATGCATTTTTTTGAAATACAGCATGTTATGATAATCAAAAACAGTATATGTGCCTTCAGGGTTAGGTGCTTTTATGCAAGGTAAATAAATTTTGTTAAACCAAAATTTTTGTATATTTGCGGCCATAATTAGTACTAACCTTAAAAAATTAAACAAAATGAAAAAGTTCTGGATGATGCTTGCTCTTGCAGGTATGTTCGCTACAACCGTAGTATCTTGCGGTGAGAAAAAAGAAGAAGCTACTGAAGCTACTGAGGAAGCTCCTGCTGAAGAGTCTACTGAAGAAGCTCCTGCTGAAGAAGCTCCTGCTGAAGAACCAGCTGAAGCTGACACTGCTGCTACTCCTGCTGAATAAGCATAGTACAATGCATTATAAAAAAAGGATTCCGCAAGGGATCCTTTTTTTTTGTAATCAGGCTGACTTTGGAAAGGGCTTTGCACGCGTTTAAAAGCTTAGTAGAATTATCCGGATTGCTTGCGCATTGGAGCGATTTTCCATAACTTTACAATTGAGCAATAACCATGCGCATATTTATTTTAATAGCACATTTTATAGAACTCCTGGTACTGGCGTTTATGATTACAGCAATATGGCGTATGTCAATACAGCCGCATGTGGATGAAAAAAAAATCAAACGTGAAGCGGACAGCACATCCATAGAAAACCTGGACAAATTAAATAACCTTGATTACCTGGATAAATTTGACGATGACACAACGGCTGCCGACACTACTGTAAAATAAAATTTTTCAATGTAAACGCCTGTGTTTTATCGGCATTTAAAATGCGCCAGTGGTTGGGATAATAATTGTTTACGCGGTTTTCCAGCAAATTTACCAGTCCCAAACAAACGTTTTCAAATGATACAAAATGATACCCGCGTTTTTTGGTTTGCAGTTTTAAATCGGCACGGCATAAAAACGCAATCGCTTCATCATAATTTACGTGTTCAATAAACGCTTCATTTATATTGAGGCAGGTTCCGTATCCCAGGGTTTCTGAAGGTATAAATTTGCTGTTTTTAATGGCCCCGAAATCACGGCCGGCATCCATTACCTTTAAATGGCCGGAAATGTGCCGCAGGTTTTCAAGCACATTTTCAGTATAAAATTTCAAACCATTTTTTTCTTCGGCAACAATGCATTTGGCAGTAAAAACAATTATGTTTTTTGCTGGATTGCCTACCCGTTTTACGTTAATTTGTTTTGAGGGCCAGTGGTTGTCGCGGTGGTTGTTTTGTTTTTGCACTACCGAAATAAAAAAGCCTTCGCTCGAGGTAATTCCCGGAAAAAAACGATATGCCTTATTGCCGCATGTTTCAGTTACCGTAATTTCTGGCGCTGGTTCCAATAATAATTTTACGGGTAAACAATTTTTTTCTTCAATCAACCATTTGATGTTTTCTTCATTTTCGGTGGTGTTGTAGGTACAGGTGCTGTAAATTAAAAATCCGCCAGGTTTTAAGCATTCAAGCGATGATTCCAGGATTTGTTTTTGCCTGAATGAACATTCGTCAATTAATTTTGGAGACCATTGGTTCAATGCCTCATCGTGCCTGCGCAAAAGTCCTTCGCCACTGCAGGGTGCATCAACCAAAACCAAATCAAAATACGATTCAAGCCTTTCAAAATCGCCTGGCGAATTGTTTGTTGTAATGATATTGCAATTACCCCATTTGATCACATTTTCGTGGAGGCTTTTAAACCGCTGTGGTAAAATTTCATTGGCAACCGTAACGCATGAGGCAGGAAGCGCACCCGCCATCAACAATGTTTTACCACCAGGGGCGGCACACATGTCAAGCACCGTTTCGGGCAAACGTTCAAACGGCAGGGCCTGTATAACCGAATCAAGAAACATACTGCCGGCCTCCTGCACGTAATAGGCACCGGCATGCCATAATGGGTCCATGCTGAAACGTGGCTTTTCGTCAAGGTAAAAAGCGTTTTTACACCATTCAACAGGTTTTAAATTCAGTGCATGGTTGAATTTATCTGTATTTAACCTTACCGAATATTTCGGTTCATTGGTCAGAAGCGCAGCCAGCAATTGTTTTTTCTTTTCGGTTGAAAGAATGGTTGCAGGTATGTTGTCAACAATATGCCGCATTACTTAACCAGTTGTTTTTTTCTGACACGCACAACTTTACCGTATTTTTTCAATTCCCCGGTTTTAAATGATTTTAATCTGCCGGTAACACAGGTCACGGTTGGCTTGGGTTTTATGGCGCTGTTATAAAATGAAACAACCTCGTCAAAACTCATTTTTTCGTAACGGTCAAAATTGGTTTTTACCGGGTCTTCGGTAAACCCCCTGCGTTTCCAGGTCTCAATGTATGTGATCACATTCCTGAACGATGGCCGTGCAAGCGAACCCTGTTCCATAAGTGAATGCCTTACTGCATCCATGCGCTCACTGTGCAAAGGCATATCGTTGCTGATTTTGTGCATGATTTCAATGCAATCAAGCGTTTTATCACTTTGTGTGCCCGCACTGGCAATAAAAACGCCTTTGTTACCGATTTGCGTAGGGAAATAATAACTGCCCGAAGTGGAATAGGCCAGCGAACGGAACTCACGCACTTCCTGGAACATGATGCTTGACATGTCGCCACCAAAGTATTTATTAAATGCGCTTATACTTGGCAAGTCGGTTTTGCTGTACGGCTCGCCAATCTTTATAATTTCAACCTGCGACTGACGCGCCTTGCGTGTATTTACCAGGTATACCACCGGTTCATTATACGCACGTTTTTGCGGGAAATAAACGGGCTGCGGTTTGCTGCGTGGGTTTGCAAAACCGGCATTGCTTAGCGCATTGATTAAACCGGCAGAACTGATGTTACCCGTGTATACTATTTTTAGCGAAGCGTTGTGCAGGTCGGCAACCGATTTTAGCATGCCTTTTATGCCGGTAGCTTTTAATTCGCGGTACGTCATGCGGTCAAGGTAACCTGACTGTTCACCGTAAATGACGTAGGCCGAAAGTGCATCGGACCAGTAATCGGGTGAACGCGAATCCATGTATTTTTCTCCGCGTATTTCATCGTGAATTTTTTTCATTGCTTTTTTATCGTAAGCGGGACGCTCCAGCAATTCACTTATCAGCAACAGCACGCTTTGCAGATTCTCTTCCGGAAAACTGAGTTTAATGGCAAACTGGTGGGCACCGCCCTCAACATTAAATGTACAACCCAATGCGTATAATTTCTTGTTAAAATCGTTTACGGGAATAGTGGTTGTTCCGCAGTTCATTAAATAACTGTCGGTAAATTCCAGCACGGGTATATAGTGTTTGCCGGTACCAAAAACAAGGTTCATGGAAACAATGTTATTGAACGGATTTTTATTTTTGAGTATCCAATTGTTTTCAGCAACATTTATGGAATCAATTTCATTTTTAAAGTCCACGAATTTCGGACTGGCTTTGGCCGAATTTATTTTTTTCCATTCAGTATAATAGCCTGAATGGGCTTCATTTTTCGGCACAACCGGTTTAAAAGGTGGTTTTTTGAGTTTTTCGGGTTTACCGCCAAAAAATCCAAGGCGCGAATATAAAGCAAGGCTGTTTTCACCGAAATATTTTTTTGCAACGGTTTGTATTTGTTCGCGGGTTAACTGTTGCATGGTTTCAACGTCCCTGGCCCTTGCATCGGGAGCAACGCCTTTAATGTAAGCATCAATCAAATTACCTGCGGCACCCGCATTTGTTTCATATGAAAGTTGCAACTGTTTCATGCGGTTAGCTTTTACAGCGGCAAGGTCCTCATCAGAAAAGCGTCCTTCTTTGATATCATCAAGGCATTTCAAGACCAGTTTTTCGGCCTTTTTCAGGCGTTGTATAACCGGTTTGGGAACAAAATACAAAAAAGCGGTACCACCATCCATGTAAGGCATGTACATCAAACCGGCCATCATTACTTTGCGGTTGTTGGTTAAATTATCAATGCTGCCTGATGAGGCGCTGTTTGACAACAGGTTTGAAATCACCTCGAGGGCAGGCATATCAGGGTCGGTGTTTTTCGGCAGGCGGTAACCAATAACACCCGCGCTGATGGGCGTTTTAAAAATACGGATGGTCTCTTTCCCTTTAAAAGGCGCTTCAGGTTCAAATTTAAATTCGGGCACTTCCTTGCGTTGCAACCGACCGAATTTTTTTTCAGCAAGGGCAAATACTTCTTCATGGTTCACATCACCGGCCAAAATTAGCCCCATGTTGTTGGGAACATAATAAGTGTCAAAAAACGCATACATGCGCCTGAGCGAGGGATTTTTTAAATGCTCGGTTTCGCCAAGGGTGGTTTGTTGTCCGTACGGGTGGTGTTTGAAAAACCGTTTGAGGTAATTGTCAAAAACCGTCATGTACCTGTCATCCATTTTCCGGTTTTTTTCTTCGTACACCGTTTCGAGTTCTGATTGGAACAACCGGAAAACCGGTTTTTGAAAACGATGGCTGTAAATTTCCATCCATTTTTCCAATTGGTTTGAAGGAAACGTGTTGTAATAAACCGTTGACTCAACCGTTGTATACGCGTTTACGCCCGTGCTGCCAATTTCGGCCAGCATGCGGTCAACCTCGTTGGGTATGGCGTATTCACCAGCCTTTATAGAAAGTTCGTTAATTTTCAATTGTACTTTAAGCCGCGCTTTACTGTCTTTTAATTTTCCCAGCTCGTCATAATAATAGGTGATGCTGTCAAGCCATAGTTTTTCGGCAGCAAAATTGGTTGTTCCCATTTGCTCGGTGCCTTTAAACAACATGTGCTCCAGGTAATGCGCAATGCCGGTTGCCTCTTTGGGGTCGTGCTTACTGCCTGCGCGTACGGCCACCGCACCGTAAACCTGGGGTTGTTCATGGTTTTCAATTACGTAAATGGTAAAACCGTTAGGCAGAATTTTTGAATAGGTGATGGGTTGGGCATCAACCGCTAGAGCAGTACAAAGTCCTGTAAATAAAACCAGTGCGAGATATAAATGCCTTTTTTTGATCAATTTTTTTAACAGTTACCTTTTAAAAATACGCATTTTACTGTATAGGGTTTACAAAATCAATCGTTAATCTTTACAAAAAACCACTAATACGAAATACGCTC
>DASPJQ010000518.1:0-2367 GCA_035628535.1 Flavobacteriales bacterium
AATTGTTGCGCCCTGCCGCAGGGGTATGCCCTCGTTCGGTCAGCAATGGAACGATGCTATAAGCCAGGACTGGGGTGGCCAGGTCATGAAAGATTATTTAAGCGCCATTGACTCCATGGCCAAAGAACCTTTTGTAAACAAAGATAAACTTGGGGCAGTTGGAGCAAGTTATGGTGGCTATTCAGTGTATTATCTTGCAGGCATCCATAACAAACGCTTTAAAGCTTTTATCAGTCATTGCGGATTATTCAACCTTGAAAGCTGGTACGGTACTACTGAAGAGTTGTTTTTTGCTGACTGGGAAATTGGCGGGCCGTACTGGCAAAAAGACAAACCGAAAAGTTATGAGGCGTATTCGCCCCACAAATTTGTGCAGAACTGGGACACTCCCATATTGGTAATACATGATGAAAGAGATTTCAGGGTGCCATTTAACCAGGGTATGGAGGCTTTTCAGGCCGCACGCATCAAAGGTATTCCTGCGCGTTTCCTGTCATTCCCGAATGAAAATCATTGGGTGCTTTCACCGCAGAACAGTATTTTGTGGCAACGCGAGTTTTTTGACTGGCTGGATAAGTGGTTGAAGTAGTCCGCGGTATGCAGTTTGTTTAGCGCTGATTTAAAATGGCCTGTTCAATCGGTTTTATACGGCTTTTATTCCTATATTTGATTTAGCCTAAACAACCTTTTTCTTGGAAAACGCTAAAAAAGCCAAACCTGAGTGGCAATCGGAACTGAACAAAGCTGCCCATAAATACCATGTATTGGTGGCCTGGGTAGCGGTTATCCTCAACCCGGTTTGGGGTATTGAGGACTATTTCAACATTCCGCACCATTTCAACGATTTTTTCATTTTCCGCATCAGCGTTGCAGTTGCAACACTCATCGGTATTTTAATGCGTAATAAATTGAAGAACCGTCCCGAAATTATTGCTTTTATCCCTTTCATTGGCATATCTGTTCAAAACGCTTACATGTACAGTGTAATGAATGTGACTGAAGTTGAAAAACATACATTTGCCTATATTGCTTTGTTCATTGGCGCGGGTATGTTTGTTTTATGGAAGCCTATCTATTCCATTGTTGTTGTTGCCCTGTCGTTTGCGGCCAACATTATTTTCTTTTCACTCAACAGCCAATTGCAGGTTGGCGAAGTATTGATTAATGGCGGTATGCTTACGGCTTCGGTGGCCGTTTTTACCATTTTACTGATCAATACACGAACGAATCTGACCAAAAAAGAAATTATTTCGCGCCTTGCCCTGGCCAGGTCAAATAAATCGCTTGAAGAAAAAAACCTTATTATTGAAGAAAAAAACAAAGACATACGCGACAGTATAAACTATGCCAAACGCATCCAAAACGCCATTCTTCCCTTACCCGAACATATTGCGGCAGCCACCACCGATTATTTTGTGATGTATAAACCCAAAGACATTATTGCCGGTGATTTTTATTGGTTTGAAACCTGGGAAAAATCCAATGCTGACGGATCAAAAACAGTTGAAATGCTCATTGCAGCTGCCGATTGTACGGGCCATGGCGTACCAGGAGCCATGGTTAGCGTGGTATGCAGCAACGCCCTGCACCGCGCTGTAATAGAATATAAAATTACCGAACCGGGAAAAGTGCTTGACAAAGTAACTGACCTGGTCCTGGAAACGTTTGGTAAAAGCGTTACCGATGTAAAGGACGGAATGGATATTTCATTGCTGGAATTGAAAGTTCAAGTAAAGGACGGGAAGAAAAAAATCCTGGAGGCCAATTGGGCAGGTGCGCATAACCCGTTATGGTATTATCAAAACAACACAATAACAGAAGTAACGGCCGATAAGCAACCGGTTGGAAAAAGTGATAACCGCAAAAATTTCACTACCCATAAAATACCCGCTACCGACAACACCGTATTTTACCTTTTTACGGATGGTTATACCGACCAGTTTGGCGGGCCGCAAGGAAAAAAATTCAAACACAAACAGCTTCAAAAACTAATACTCACCACCATTCAAAACGGGCTTGAAGCACAACATAAAACCCTTGACCTGGAATTCGAGCGTTGGAAAGGACCTTTGGAGCAGGTTGATGACGTTTGCGTGATTGGACTCAAAGTGTAATTCAGCATTTACCTCTTTTTGCTTTTTTCCACTGATCCAACCAGCGTTGAACATCCTTCCGGTACCATTCAATTTGACAATCGTTTATGTAGCCGGTGAATTTTTCTTCAACAGGAAGTCTTTTTCCCTGTTTGCGTAAATTGTCAACCAGCCATAGGCCCTATTCCATTTTTTTTGCAATTCATCCATGCAGTTACTTCTTCAACAGGCGATGAAAAGCTTTCTGTTGTTCAGGCAGCGGTAACACTTTTCA
>DASPJQ010000519.1:0-9684 GCA_035628535.1 Flavobacteriales bacterium
GAATGCAGCCAGCCATTCATTTAACGGCATTTGCTTTTGCCAGTAAGCATTCAGCGACCCGGTGCAATAACTGTCATGCACGCTTTTTAAATAAGGCAGGGGTTTGTTCCAAACCATTTCGCAATTGGATGTTTGCCCACCGCAATTGCTGTGAAAAGCGGCCGTAATTAATTTAAGGGAGTCGTCAACCATTACAATGCCTTTTGTTTCACGAACGGCCTGCATAATTACCGGGTTGGATTTCCCTTTGTGCTTATAGGCCTGGCAATGGGTATTGTCGCATAAATTAAACCCTTCTTCCTTTACATGTTTAAACGCGTTGCTGCGCGCATACGTGCGTGATATAACAGCCTGCACTTTATAATATTCCAATGAATGGCCCAACCCGCTTTCCGATTCAATTACCGCTTCAATGTAACGTTCAAGGTCCAGGTAATTCATAAGAATTAAATTGTCTTTGTACACGCGGAATTTGAAATCGCCTGTAAAAAATTTGTCCTTGCCGCCCGGAATAAGCGCCTTGAACTTTATTTCACCGGTTGAATCAAGGGCAGTAATAAGCAATTCACGGAAATTTCCGTAGTTTTTGTCAAGGCTCATGATCCGCACACTGCTGTCAGGATTGACCGATACTGTAAACAAGGTGCCGGTTTTAAGCGTATCGGTACAACCATTATCAGCCGTTAACAGGTAATGGCAGTTTTGGGGCACAAAGCTCACTTTTGTTTTACCGCTCGCATTGAAAAGGCCAATATTGATGGGTTGCGCATGGCTTTGTTGAACCAGCAAAATACCAATCATCCATATGGAAATACGCCTGAACATGAATTATAACGGGGTAAATTTACTCCCATCTTACGTGTGCTCAGGACAAATGTTGCAAACTTTTAAACACTGCATTGGCAACATTTTTTGAGGCTCCGCTCCCGCCAAGGCTTTGGCGTAATTGTGCATATTCATCCAGTAAACGTGCGCGGTTGGCCTCATTTTGGGTTATTTTTTTGAGCTCGGCTGCAATGTTGGCCGTGTTGAGCTCAGCCTGTATCAACTCTTTTACAACTTCCTTACCGGCAATAAGATTTACCAGTGATATGTATGGGACCTTGACCAGGCGTTTGGCTATCTGGTACGATACTGCATTCCCTTTGTAACAAACCACTTCCGGTACATTAAAAAGGGCCGTTTCCAACGTAGCGGTACCCGATGTAACCAGGGCGGCAAAGGCACTGCTTAACAACCCGTATGTTTGCCCCGAAACAACCGATACTTTTTGCGGGATTTTAAATTGATCGTAAAATGAAAGCGGCAACGAAGGTGCAGCAGCAACCACAAACTGGTAACCTGGAAACTGGTCAACAACTGAAAGCATAAGCGGAAGCTTCACAAGAATTTCCTGTTTACGGCTACCGGGCAAAAGCGCAATTATTTTCCTGTCGTCAAGGTTGTTTTTTAACCTGAAATCCTCCTGTTTTGTTTGCTTGAATTGTTCAATGGCATCAAGCAGGGGATGGCCTACAAACTCCACATCGTAATCAAATTTTTTGTAGAACGGTTTTTCAAACGGCAGGATCACGAACATTTTATCGACCAGTTGTTTAATCTGGTGCACACGGCTTTGTTTCCAGGCCCATACCTGTGGCGATATGTAATAGAATATTTTTACATTGAGCGGTCGCCCGTCTGTACCGGCACGGGCGGATATTTTTTTTGCAATGCGCAGGTTGAATCCAGGGTAATCGACCATGAAAACAGCATCGGGTTTAAATGCCTTTATGTCTTCTTCGCAAGCTTTCAGGTTTTTGAAAATGGTGCGCAAATTTTTCACCACTTCAATAAAACCCATGAAAGCAAGCTCGCTGTAATGTTTCACCACTGTTACACCCGCCTGTTCCATCAAATCGCCACCCCAGCCACGCAATTCAACGGTGGGATCAAGCAATTTCAGTTCCTTTACAAAATTAGCAGCATGCAAATCGCCACTGGCTTCACCTGCTATAATGTAAATACGCATTAGCTCAGAAAATTTAAATACACGAATACGGTGACGTAAATAAGGCTTACGCCAACAAATGTTTTACTGGCATGTTCCATTTTCCACTGGAACAAAATAAAATAAAACAAGAGCAAACTGGGTATCATGCTAAGGGTAAAAATACCCGTTTGCTCACTGGTGTTATACATGAATGTATTCCAGTAACCTTTTAACGGGTACGGATAATATTTTACCCCGTAACTCATGAAAAATCCAAGCACCGGCAATATGGCTGCCGTTACCAATCCAAACCAGGGTCTATCGTATTTTTCGCGAAATTTCATAATAGTAATTCGCTATTGGTAATTTGTTAGTAGCGGGCGTAGGTAATGTTCTTTCATTGGCTCATTATTGTAACGGTATTACTCTATATTATTCCAATAATGCAAATGGCTCAATGCATGGTATGCGGTCATATCAAATTGTATGGGAACAACCGAAACATAATTGTTGTTCAGGGCCCAGATATCTGTGTCCTCTCCTCCGTCATAATTTCTGAACTCACCGGTAAGCCAAAAATAATCGCGGCCAAACATGTCCTGCCTGCGGTCAAATTTATCGTCCCAAAAGGCCTTTGCCTGCCTGCATATTTTCAATCCTTTTATGTCACCCGGTTTCCCTTTTGGTATGTTTACATTAAGGCAAACATTTTCGGGGAGTTTTTTATCAAGTACCGTGGTCACCACTTTTTTGATGACTTGTTTTGACGCTTCAAAATCGGCTTCGCCACGGTGATCGCACAATGAAAAACCAATGGCCGGTATGCCTTCCAGCGCACCTTCAACGGCTGCCGACATGGTGCCTGAATACAGCACATTGGTACTTGCGTTGGAACCGTGGTTGACCCCTGAAACAACCAGATCAGGTTTGCGGTGCATCACATGGTATATGGCCAGTTTTACGCAGTCAACCGGTGTGCCGCTGCAGGCATAGCAATCAGTACCCGCAAACACTTCTGCTTTATCAAGCCGCAATAAATTATTGACGGTAATGGCATGTCCCATGCCTGATTGAGGTTTGTCAGGCGCGATAACCACCAGGTCACCAAAACTCTTTACTGCTTCAACCAGGGATGCAATACCCCTGGCTGTAATTCCATCGTCATTGGTAACGAGTATTAAGGGCTTATTCATATGCACATAATGTGTTTTTTAACGTTCCCGGTAGCTTTCGGGGATGTGAAATACGCCATTGTCCTGCTTTCATGCTTACGCCATCATGGCGCATGGCTATTTCATGGTGCTAAAATACGGGTTATAGCGGGTTGCGTACCTGTAAAATGCGCCAGGTTTAAAAAAGTAACTGTTAATAAATCATAAGCTTTAATGCTCTCTATAAGTCTTATAAATTGTAACCAACCATAAAAAACAACACTATATTTGTCTTTAATCAAAATATAAACCTTTATGATTGTTATTCCTGTTCTATTGCTTGCCTTGCTGGTGTTGCTGGCAGGTTTATTCATGCTTGCAAAAGCCCGTAAAGAGAACCTTGGACGTGCGTATATCTGGGCTTCTTACGTTGCGGCCGGATTTGGTGTGCTTGTTTTTGTTTTTGGGATTACTGCCGGGATTTTAATGGCCATTTTTCATAGCAAGCATGGTGGACATATGCCTTGCGGCAAACGCATGCATTGCCCCATGATACAGGGGTGCGGTTCCATGCAAATGCATGGTGGTAAATGCGAAGGTGCCTGCGGAGGCAATTGCAGTGAAGCAGGTATGCCTAATTGCGCAGGAAACTGTTCAGAAGGAATGTGCGGGCATGGGCACATGAAAATGAAAGGCGATTGCTGCCCTGGAACAAATCATGAATCGTGTTGTGCGGACGGAAAAAAAATTAAAGAAGTCATTATAAAGCACGAGGGCGATGAAAAACCTGGAGTAAACGCTGAAGAAAAAACGAAATAATACCGATCTTATATGTATAAATTCTTTCAATGCGCATGTGTATTGCTTTGCTTTACGGATGGGTTGTATGCACAGCCCGGATCAAACGTCAAAGAAATTGAATCAACCACCAGGTCAGTTACCATTTACCTTCGCGGGGTAAAAGAAACCCGCACGGCCAATTCGCAGGTAACTGCAGGCGAACATCAATTGCTTTTTACCGGTTTGCCGCAACGCTTAAACCCGTCAACCATACGTTTAGGCTCCAGCGAGTTTGTCCAAATTGTTTCCATCAACCACCGGCTGAATTACATTGCTTCTGATGAAGAAACCAACCCCGACATACGGTCGGTGAAAGACTCAATGGAGTTTTATAACGACCAGGTAAAACTTAAACAGGGTGTTTACAACAGCCTGATAGCAACCAAACAAATGATTTTGGCCAACAAAGTTGTAAAAGGTGAAACCCACGGCATGGAAGCGGAAGATGTGACCGACCTGCTTGATTTTTATCGTGACAAGCTGAATGAGATCAACACCAAATCGCTGGCGCTTGAAAAACTGATTGAGGTGCTGAACGAACGCAAGACGAAGTTTACCAGCGAATACAATAAACTGGTAAGCGGAAAAGCAAAAACCTTTAGTGAACTCCTGGTGACCGTTCGTTCCAAACAAAACGGCAAAGCCAATTTCAGTATTGAGTTTTATGCGCCCGATGCAGGATGGAACCCTTTGTACGATATACGCAACAACGGTTCAAACGGGCAACTGGAAATAACCAGCAGCGCCACCATGTGGCAAAAAACAGGTTATGAATGGAAAAACGTGGACATAACACTGTCAACCTTAAATCCGCAATTCAACATCAACGCACCGGTTATTGGTCCGCAAACGCTTGAACTGGGTGTTACCTATTACCAGAAACAAAACCAAGCACAGCAATACGATATGTGGAGGCAGCAAAGCATCATGGCCGATTCAATGACCATTCCGCAAGGCAGAAATGCCGATGGGTCCGTTATTTTTAACAGCACCGGAAAATATTACCAGAACGTTGGTTCCGAAATATTGTGGGATTATGATAAACAAACCGGCAATGACAACAATGGTCCCGGAACCGAATATAAGATTGCCACCCCGTATAACATTCCTTCCAGTGCAAAAGACACCCGCATTGAAATTAACCGCAAAAAAGTTACCGCCCTTTTCAGGTATAAGACCGTTCCAAAAGTTGAGAAGGCAGTTTTCCTCATGGCCATTATCACCGGTTGGGACACCCTGAACTATTATCCCGGCAACGCCAATGTGTTTAACAATGGTACTTATGTTGGAAGTGTTTTTTTGAATACACAAACGGTTCGGGATTCATTGGAATTATCACTCGGACAGGACAAATCATTCTCGGTTGAATATGAAACCGTGAGTGAAAAAACGTTTACGCAAAATACGGGCAGCAGCGTAAAACGCGGTAAAGGCTTCCTCATTAAAATCATGAATAAAAAAGATATACCGGTAACGCTTGAAATACTTGACCAGGCGCCTTTAACCAGTACGCAGGAAGTGAGCGTTGATATCAATAAAGGCGATGGAACACTGGATCCCATGACCGGTTTCATAACCTGGCGAAAAACCGTGCCACCGGGGCAAAAGGTGGAGGTGCCCATATACTATACGGTCAAGTATCCGAAAGAGCATATTTTGTATAACTTTTAACCGCACAGCGTATGAAAAAAATTATTTCAATCATCGTATGTGCATTAACAGTTAGTAATGCATTTGCCCAAAACAGCATAAACGCTGAGTCAAAAACAATAAAAGCCACCTTGTTTTTAAGCGGGGCACAGGTACACCGCAGCGCCAAAGCCAATTTGACCAAAGGCGCCAACGTGGTAAAACTCATTGGACTGCGTCAAAACATAAGTGCCAACAGCATCATTGTTGAAGGCAATCCCAATTTCACTATCGTATCAGTTGAGCACAAGCACAATTACCTGCGCAAGGCGCAGGACATACCGCAATACCAGGACCTGGTGAACCAAAAAGAAAAATTGCGCTGGGACATTAAAAAAGTGCAAGCTGACAAGTCCATACTTGATGAAGAGGTGAATGTGCTGCACAGCAACATGGAAATTAAGGGGCGCGAGGAAACCATGAACATTGAACGGCTCATTGATTACAGCGAAGTGTATAACGACAAAATGGTTGACATTGCCATAAAACGCAACGAGCTTGAAAAGAAAGAAAAGGAATACCATGAACGCATGAACAAACTCACCTTGCAGTTACAGGATATAGAACGTATAAACAATAAAAACACGTCTGAAATATGGGTGACGCTGAATGCCAACAGCGCAGGAAACACCACCATTAATTTTAACTATTATTCAACCGAGGCCCTGTGGCGGCCGTTTTACGATATACGCACGCGTGACAGTGATGACAAGGTGGATTTCGTATTGAAAGGTAAATTAATGCAGGCAACCGGTGAGACCTGGGAAAAAGTGAACCTTACCCTGTCAACCGGAAACCCATCACTTACCACCAATTTGCCTGCGCTTAACCCGTGGACCGTTTATTCGGTTAAACCCGTGGCAAACGCGTATAAAAAGAAAGGCGGTAAAAGAGCCCAGTCAGCCCCGGCCTATGGCGGGTACAATAACGATATTCCCAATGCCCCTGCTGCCAGGGACGAAGGCGGTAAACTGGAAAAATCCATGGAGGAAATGGTGTACGAACAACCCATTGCCACCGCTAAAAATAATTTGACCACCATTGAATATACAATTTCAGAGCCATACACGCTGGAAGGCGATGCGCAATATTACGATGTTGATATTGTGACCGCCCAAACCATGGGTAAAAAAACCTATTATACTGCACCTGGATATGAGGAACGGGCATATATGCTGGTGGATATGCCTGAATGGACCAGGCTCAATTTACTGAGTGGTGAGGCCGCCATGTATTATAATGACAATTATGTGGGACGTATTGCACTCAATCCCGAAGGTGTTCAGGATACATTGAGCCTTTCATTCGGTCCTGACAACAATGTACTCATCAAGCGCAGACTCATTCATTCAAAAGAGCGTAACCAGGTTACCGGTACCAACCGCCTGGTAAACCGTACCGTTGAAATAAGTTTGCGCAATACAAAAAATACGCCTGTTGAACTGGACGTTGATGATCAGTTACCCGTTGCTTACAACAAAAGTATCAGCATTGAAAAAACGGAGCTGGGCGGGGCCAGGTACGATGAGAAAACCGGTTATTTAAACTGGAAAATAAAGCTGGCACCGGGCGAAACCAAAAAAATTGTTTTCAGCTATAAGGTAAAATACCCGAAAGGAAATACAATTACGAATTTTTAATACAGTTAAAACCATGAGCACACCGTTGCTGATCAAACGCCTTGAATGGTGGGGCTATTCCCTTGCAGCCTGTTTTTGCCTGTATTTTTTAATCACGCATGCGTTTTCTTCGCTGTTTATTGTTTGGCATTTTACGTTTTATGTACAATGCCTTTCAATGGTCCTTCACATGTTCCTCAGTCCGCGTTTCAGGTTCCATCCCTCGCGCATTTTTGCATTTGTGAACGGGCTTTTTATTATAGCTTATTATTGCATACAGGTGGCCACCAATGCCGAAGTGCTGAACGCTTTGTTTATGTTGTACCTGATGGGACTGTGGCAGGTGCAATATATTATTGTAACCGGTATTGAACTGAATGAAGTGAAATTTGATGAAGAGACAAGGGCCGCAATCTGAATTGAAAAAGTTATTTTTCATCCTTGGCTTTGGTTTGCCTTGTGTTTGTTTTGCCCAGATAAAACCTGCAAAACTGGCTGGCACCTATTATGGAACTCTTCCCATTCGAATGCATCATGGTCCGAAAAAGTCACCTGAGCACCAGCCGAGCCATTCTGTAAAACTTATTCTAAAGAAAAACCGCAAGTGCCTTTATAAAACCGAACTTTTTTCATCGGACGGGACCTGGGAAATAAGTGCCGATTCAATTGTGACCTGCACGTTTAAAAACAGGTTTGGCGATAAAAAATCAATTGAAGAGAGTGCTGAAACAAAAAAATACCGGTTAAATAAAAATGGCAACCTGGAGCCTCTGAATTCAAAAACATCGGTGTTGCACAGGCGGTAAACATTCGCAAAGACAGTCAATCCAGCGTAAGCGGTATGCTGAAATTAAACATCCACCGGTTGCGCTTCAACACGTCAATTTCATGTTTTGAAACCACGAAGCTGTAGCCGTAACAAACCGAAGCAAAGCCTCCAAAACTAAAACCTATATGCGGGGTTAAGCGGAAATCCCGTTCAAAAGAATTATAATTCGTTATTTTCGTTACCAGTTTTGATCACTACACCATTGATGCTATTAAGTTCAGTGCGCTTGATTATTTACTTAAGCCCGTTGAAACAAACGATTTAAAACAAGCCATTGATCAGGCTAAAAAACACATTGCCAGCAAAAACAAATCCACTACCCAGATCATAAACCTTTTTCATAACCTTGAAGCAGATATAAGCGACCGGCAAATAGCTTTACATGCTGGTGATTCGGTGAAAATACTTATGGCCCGAAATATAGTTTATATAGAGGGTGACGGAAGGTACTCGTACATTATCAATGAGAATAACGAGCGGTTTTTAAGCGCCCGTAACTTAAAGGAATAGGAAACGTTTTTTAGACCGGATTCGGATTTTGTTCGTATTCATAAAGGATGCGTTATGAACGCCAAACATATTAAGGAATACTCAAAGGGGGAACCCTGTTTTATTACTATGTTAAACGGTACGACCTTTGAAGTTTCCAGGCGAAAGAAACAGGAAGTCCTTGAAAAGCTGAAAAAATAATCACGCCTTCAACTTCCCAAACACCAATTCCGCCCTGGCCTTCCCTACCACCTCTTCAATCTGTTCCTTGCTTGCTTCCTTCAACCGCTTCACGGATTTGAAATGCTTTAATAATTCCTGCGCGGTTTTTTCGCCAATGCCTTCTATCCCGGTAAGCCCGCTTCCAATGGCGCCTTTGCTCCTGCGCTTGCGGTGGTGCGTTATGCCAAAGCGATGTGCCTCATTGCGCATGTGCTGAATGATCCGAAGCGTTTCCGATTTTTTATCAATATACATCGGTACTGGATCACCCGGGTAATAAATCTCCTCAAGCCGCTTGGCTATGGAAATAACGGCTATTTTACCTTTAAGGCCCAATTTTTCAAGGCTGTTCATGGCAGCGCCCAACTGGCCCTTCCCTCCGTCAATCACGATCAATTGCGGTAACGGTTGTCCTTCTTCCATCAGCCGTTTGTACCTGCGGTAAATCACTTCTTCCATGCTGGCAAAATCATCGGGTCCATCTACTGTTTTAATGTTGAAATGCCTGTAATCTCTTTTACTGGGTTTGCCATCTTTAAAAACAACACAAGCGCTTACCGGGTTAGTTCCCTGTATATTCGAATTGTCAAAACATTCAATGTGCCGCGGCCATTCGGTCAGACGCAAATCGTTTTTCATTTGCTCCATGATGCGCTCGGTAGTGCGTTCGGGGTTTTTAATGCTCTCCTGTTTGTGCTTGTCGTGCATGTATTGCAGCGCGTTTTTGTGCGACAACTCCTGCAGCGTACGTTTGTCGCCACGCTGTGGTACCGTAATTTCAAACAAATCGGTTTCCAGTTCCAGCGCAAAAGGCACAATTATTTCTTTTGCTTCACTCCCGAATTTCACCCTGAACTCAGCAATGGCCAATTC
>DASPJQ010000520.1:0-4880 GCA_035628535.1 Flavobacteriales bacterium
TTTGCTCAAACACCAATTTACGGCACTGGCTAAGGCTGATGTGAATGAACCGGTCCATTTGTTTGGAAAAAAATCGGTTTATGAATGGGCAGGCATATACACCAGGGGGCCTGGCAGGTACATGCTGGTTGCACACATTAGCTTTACTTTCCAGCGAACCAGGGTTCACGAAGATAAAATTGTGATTGCATATACACTCAATTGTTATTTGGACCATGTACTTATTTGGGAAACCGATATGTTGTCAAAAGTGGAAAACATGATTGCCGGTTCTCAAAAAACCAGCCCAACAGGTAAATATACAGTTATGATTGTAGGCGATAAGGACAAAGTGGTGTTTGAGAAGAATACCGATCTGCTGGATACAATGAAAGGTGCGCACGAAGAGGTTATCGATAAAATTACCGAAGTATTGGAACAATACGGAAAATGTGAATGCGAAATAGTAGGTAAAACGATTTTTATCAAATCAACGGTAGCGGCTTCAAGGACTGAATTGGAACGCATGCTTCAAATAGAAAACCATCTGTTTATATTGCTTGAAGAACAATTGATAAATTAGGTTTGATTTAAAAAGTCAGAGGTCGGATTTATACCCGGTTTTAAAAACAATGGGTATGATTTAGGGCCTGACTGCACCATAAATCAAACTCCCCGCTCTTAAATCATAAATAGTCCAAAAAAGCTTCATTTTCCCAATAAAACCTTACCTTTGCACACCATTTTCATGATAAAGGAAGAGACACGCATAAATTCAAAAACACACATTGTTGTGGAAGGCGCGCGTATGCACAATCTTAAAAATGTGCATGTTGCTATTCCAAAAAACAAGCTGGTGGTAATTACAGGTGTTTCTGGTTCCGGAAAATCGTCACTTGCTTTTGATACGCTGTATGCTGAAGGACAACGGAGGTACGTTGAAAGCCTCTCGTCCTATGCGCGCCAGTTTTTGGGGAAGCTTGACAAGCCCGATGTTGACCATATCAAAGGCATTTCTCCTGCCATTGCCATTGAACAAAAAGTGATTTCTAAAAACCCGAGGTCAACGGTAGGAACGGTTACCGAGATTTATGATTATTATAAATTATTTTTTGCACGTGTGGGTAAAACCTATTCACCGGTTAGTGGCAAAGAAGTTAAACGCCATACACCCAAAGATGTTGTTGAATTTATTTGCGGTATTAAACCGGGAACAAAAGTTTACCTTGTGTTTAATCACCATGTGCGGAAAAAATCATCGCTTGCAGCCGACCTGAATTCGTTCATAAACCAGGGCTATACGCGTTTGTGGGTGAACGATGCACTGGTTGAAATAGAGGAGTTTTTAAAGAAGAAACCCAAACTTGATACCGCAAAGGTTTTGGTTGACCGTTTTTTGACAGGCGAAGCCGATGAGGAATTTACCAGCCGCGCCTATGATTCAGTAGAAACAGCTTTTGCCGAAGGGAACGGGAGCTGCGAGGTGATTATAGAAGGCAAAAAAATGGTTTCACATGTGTTTAACAACTTGTTTGAAGCCGATGGTATCACGTTTGAAGAAGTAACACCAAATTTGTTTGCGTTCAACAATCCCATTGGTGCCTGCAAAGTATGCGAAGGATATGGCAGTATTATTGGTGTGGATCCAGACCTGGTTATGCCCAATAAAACATTGAGTGTTTATGATGATGGTATTGCCTGTTGGCGGGGCGAGAGCATGGGCGAATGGAAAAAAGAACTGGTGAAGCATGCACACAAATTTGACTTTCCCGTGCATAAACCCATTAAGGATTTGACCAAAGCGCAAAAAGAATTGCTGTGGACGGGCAACAAACATTTTAACGGGCTGAATGATTTTTTTAAGCACCTGGAGGCGAATTTGTACAAAATCCAATACCGCGTTATGCTGAGCCGTTACCGCGGTAAAACAAAATGCCCCGACTGCCTCGGTACACGGTTACGAAAAGACGCCAATAACGTTAAGGTAAACGGTAAAACCATATCTGATTTGGTTTTGTGTCCGGTCACCGAAGCCTATGAATTTTTTACAACGGTAAAACTGGACGAGACACAAAAAGTTGTTGCCAAACGTTTATTGCCTGAAATTACCAACCGGCTTAAATTTTTGCTTGACGTTGGAGTGGGGTATTTGACACTGAACAGGGCGGCAAATACGCTAAGCGGTGGCGAGTCACAACGCATTAATCTGGCAACTTCATTGGGCAGCAGCCTGGTGGGTTCATTATATATTTTAGACGAGCCCAGCATAGGCCTGCACCCGCGTGATACGCAACAATTGATTTCGGTATTAAAAGGCCTGCGTGACCTCGGGAATACGGTAGTAGTGGTTGAGCACGATGAGGAAATGATGCATGCAGCTGATGAAATCATTGACATGGGGCCAATGGCCGGTACACATGGCGGACAGGTGGTTTTCCAGGGTGATCATAAGGCATTAATTACGGCTACAGGCAGTTTAACGGCCGATTACCTTACGGGAAGAAACACCATTGACCCACCCGTCACAAAACGCAAATGGACCAATTACATTGAACTCAAAGGTTGCCGCGAAAATAACCTGAAAAACATTGATGTTAAAATTCCACTGGATGTGTTTACCTGTATAACAGGTGTGAGCGGTTCGGGAAAATCAACATTGGTTCGTAAATTATTGTACCCGGCCGTTACCAAGTTTTTAGGTGGTTATGGTGATAAAACGGGCGACATGGATGAACTCACAGGTAAATTCAAACACCTTACCGAATTGCAGTTCATTGATCAAAACCCCATTGGAAAATCATCGCGGTCAAATCCTGTAACTTACGTTAAGGCCTTTGATGAAATAAGGCAACTGTTTACCGGAACACAACTTGCCAAAGCGCGCGGATACAAGCCATCGCATTTTTCATTCAATGTGGATGGCGGGCGTTGTGAAAATTGTGCGGGCGAAGGAAGCGTAACCATTGAAATGCAGTTCATGGCCGATGTGGTGCTGCTTTGCGATGAGTGCAAAGGTAAACGCTATAAAGATGAAATTCTTGAAGTAACGTATAACGATAAAAGTATATATGATATATTGAGCATGACTATTGACGATGCCATCGCATTTTTTAAAGGTTTTGCCAAATCGGAAAACGATACCGAAGCAAAGATCATAAAAAAACTTCAGCCGTTGAGCGATGTAGGCCTTGGTTATGTTCAATTGGGACAATCCTCCAATACCCTTAGCGGAGGTGAGGCGCAGCGCATCAAATTGGCATCGTTCCTTATTGAAGGTGAACAAAAACAAAACACCTTGTTTATTTTTGACGAGCCGTCAACCGGTTTACATTTTGATGATGTGAAAAAATTGCTGTATTCGCTGAATGCGCTGGTTGAAAAAGGCAATTCCATACTCGTGATTGAACACAACATGGAAATTGTGAAATGTGCCGACTGGGTAATTGACCTGGGGCCTGAAGGAGGGGAAAAAGGCGGGAACATTGTTTATGAGGGGTCGGTTGAGGGCATGAAAAAAAGCAAAAATTCGTATACCGGAAAATTCCTTAAATAAAAACAGGAATATGAGAAAATTGGTTTATGCAATTGTTTTTCTCATAGTATGCGCAAACGGGCAAACACAAAGCATAACCGATTCGTTGTGGAAAATTGCTTCCAATTCAAAATTGCCCGATACCGTAAGGTTAAAAGCTGCCGATGATCTTACATACGAATTCATGTATTGGAACAACGATTCGGCTTACCTGTTTGCCACCTATACCCTTGAGCTTGCACGGCAAAAAAAACAAACGCCCTTTGTTGGAAGGGCGCTAAGGGCGTTGGGTGATATTGCCTATTCAAAATCGGATTACAAAAATTCCCTGAAATATTATTATGAAGCATACAATGTAAAGGGCAAGGGAATTTCCAAGGCCAGCACAGCTGCCAGTTTAGCCAATATTGGCCTTGTATACCGTGACCTTGGCGACTATGAACGGGCCATGGAAAATTATTTTAAAGGGTTGAAACTTTTTGAAGAGGCCAAAGACATACCCGGGGTGGCCCTCATATACACGAATATTGGTACTGTGCATAAATTACTTGGTCAAAACCTTGAAGCCCTTAAGTACCATAAAAAAAGCCTGGCCATGCAGGAAAAATTGAAAGATAAAAAAGGCATTGCTTTAGCGTACAGTAACATTGGTGGAGTATACAAGCAAATGGGGGACCTGAACCAGGCACTTTCGTATTACCAAAAAACCCTGGCCCTGCGCATTGCAAATAAAGAAATCCGCGGGCAGTCCCAAACGTTTGGCGACATTGGCAGCGTTTTTACGGAATTGAATGAATTTGATAGTTCATTGGCGTATTTGCAAAAAAGCCTTGAATTAAGCACTAAAATTGATGAAAAGCGCATAATAGCGCAGGCGCACGAAAACCTGGGCGATTTATTTTTAAAATACGGCAAAAACAAGGAATCCATCAGGCATTTGGAGAACGCCATAGCTATTTGTAAAAGTACGGGAATGGCTTCTCAGGAAATGTCCTGTCAGCAAAAATTATATACCGCTTTAAAAAAGGAGGGTAGGGCTGCCGATGCGCTTGTGCATTTTGAAGAATACATTGTTTTACGTGACAGCGTGTTTAAAATCGATCATCAAAAAGAAGCTGCGCGCAAGGAACTGGATTATATTTATTCAAAAAAACATGCGGCCGACAGTTTAAAAAACGTGGCCGACCAACGCATTGCCCGTGCACAGCTACAAAAAGAAAAAACGCAGAAATATGCTTTATATGGCGGGTTCGCAGTGGTATTTATTTTCTCTTTTTTCCTGTACAAACGGTTTAGGGTTACCCAAAAACAAAAACAAATCATTTCGGAACAAAAAAGAGTGGTGGAGGAGAAACAACAGGAAATTATT
>DASPJQ010000521.1:0-1056 GCA_035628535.1 Flavobacteriales bacterium
CTGGGAATATGGATGGCACTAAAACTTTCAAAGCCAAAAGTTGAAACCGTGGTGGTAGAGAGGGAAGTGTATGTAAGCCGTAATGACCATTTTGTTCTCAACACCCCGCTTATTGCCCAACTGGAGCTTAGTAAACTGGAACTTGAAATATTGAACTTAATGGCCCAGGGGCATAGTAACGAAGAAATTGCCGCAGCCATCTATGTTTCGGTAAGCACCGTAAAAACCCATAACCAAAATCTTTTTGCAAAACTGGATGTAAAAAGAAGGACCCAGGCCATTGAAAAAGCAAAACGCTTAAGCCTCATTCCCTAAACCTCCTACTTTGGTAGGAAAACCATTGCCACAGTAGAAAAATGGCCAAAAGTATGAGCGCAAAAATGGGCTGAGCCCCCAGATTTGCACCACTAAATTAATTGCATGAAAAAGAACATCATCGTTTGCGGTCTTATTGCAGGCCTAATTGTTTCCACTATTATGTTAAGTACCGTAAACTACTTGAGCCATTGCGAAGGCAGCGTGGATTACGATACCAGCATGTTGATAGGTTATGCCTCCATGCTTATAGCCTTATCGCTTGTGTATGTGGGCATTCGTAATTACCGCGATAAATACAATGGCGGGGTGATCAGCTTTGGGAAGGCATTTAAAATTGGGATGCTGATCGTTTTAATAGCATCTACCATGTATGTGGCCGCCTGGCTTATTGACTACTTCTTTTTTATTCCGGATTTTATGGAGAAATATTCGGCCCACATGCTTGATACCTTAAAAGCCGGCGGCGCCAGCCAGGCCGAAATTGATAAGGAAGCAAAGGAAATGGCCAACTTTGCCGCCCTGTATAAAAACCCCTTTTTCAACGCCATGATAACCTACGCCGAAATTTTACCGGTGGGTTTGCTGGTGACCCTTATCAGCTCCCTAATCCTGAAAAGAAAGCAGGGTAGGGATGGAATTGCATCGGAAAGGATCAGCGTTCAGCAATAAACACGGTAACAGGGAGATGGCCAACCGCCGGGGTCGGGTGCGGCTTTAAATTACCGGTAAATGTCCTGA
>DASPJQ010000522.1:0-6062 GCA_035628535.1 Flavobacteriales bacterium
CTGGTAAAAACCGATCCGCAGGGAGGAGCCGATTATATTTTGTCAAAACTTATGGCAGGTGTTGATGTAGTGCCAAGCATGACCGGTAAATCGGTTACTAACGGAAGGTTGAACGCTTACAAATGCGTGAACGGAATTTTATCGGCCTGTACACCGCTTACATGCAACGCGCCAACCGGTGTAAACGCAATGTTGACCAGTGCAACCAGTGTTAATCTGACCTGGACAAACGGAGGAAATTCTGTAGCATATTATTATTACTACCGTGTAGTTGGCACTACAACATGGGACTCAGTTTATACCATGAGTACAAGCGCAACCATTGGCTCGTTAACGGCCTGTACGAATTATGAATTCATGGTGGCAGGTATTTGCTGCGATGGACCTGGATCGTATTCGGGTGTTGTTATGGCCATGACTGATTGCTGCAATGTGCCCCCAACTGGTTTGAGCGCATCGGCAACAGGTGAAACAACCGCAACAGCAAACTGGACTGCCGTAACCGGGGCAACGTACACCATTGACTATGTTCCGACCGCAGGCGGTACAACAGTAACCGTAACTTCGGCAACCAATTCGGTAAATTTAACCGGGCTTACACCGTGCACTGATTATAATGTGCAGGTACAGGCCAACTGTCCCGTAAGCAACAGTACTTATACCAGCACCGTTACATTTACAACCGATTGTTGTACAACAGCTCCCCCGGGGTTAGGCGTATCAGGTGTTGCTGTTACAACGGCCGATATTGCGTTTGGAACCGTGAGTGGTGCTGGCACCTATAATTTACAATACAAAGAAGTAAGCAGTGGTACCTTTATACCTGTAACAGGTGTAACCTCGCCTTACACGCTTACCGCATTGGATACGTGTACCGATTACGAAGTACAGGTGCAGGCCGATTGTGGTGCGGGAGGTTCATCGCCTTTCAGTTCAAGCGTATTTTTTACCACCACAGGTTGCGGCACAGCGGTACCAATAATGAATCCAACAGGCGGTATTGAACTGTATCCAAATCCGGCCTCCAATGAATTTACCGTTAACCTGGCTGGTGTTGACGCATGGGAAGCCAGCCTGGTGTTGACTGATGCCATTGGCCAGGCTGTTTTGACTACCAAGTTGAGTGGAAAAAGCACTGTTGTGAAAACCAATGCCCTGGCAACAGGCGTATATAGCTATATTGTGAAACTTTCCAATGGAGCGGTGCGTAAGGGCAAATTGGTGATAACCCGTTAAAACGGGAATTTAGCAGGATTTTGGATAATGATTCATTATTTGAAATTATTGTACCAGCCTTTTGTAAAATAGATATTTGCGATACACCAAATACAGCTTGCTAATTTAAGCTGTGCGCGAGGAGTCCCCGGATGAGTAACATTGTCCGGGGATTTTTTTTATTAAACGCCAGACACAAGATGCCAGGCCGTAGTCGTATAGTTTTAAATAGGGTCAGGATTTATTGTTTAATGACCAGGCCCAATGAACGAAGGGCATTTGAATAGCTATAACGGAAACAATTCAGTTTCATAACGCTCTTCGGTCTCATCACTGTAAATTTCTTTGTCATTTTCCTCATCGTAGTCAAGCAGTTCCTTATAAATGGTTTTGTACTCACAGTAAACTTTATTGTTTTTCATAAATAGCGAGCCCTCGCCCGTCATAGAAAACTCACCGGCAGAGGGTATATCAAGCACGTCAATCAAATATTCTTCAATGTCGTACAGTTCCTGCTCGTCTTCTTCTGTTTTTTCTGTTGATGCTTCAAAATGCAAAAATGCCTCATCATTTCCGGCTTCAATGGTAAATTTAAATATGCCATTTTTGCTTATGTGTTGAATAATTGGCGCTTTTACATTTTCAGCAAGAGCGGCCTGGCGTTCCTGTTCTTTTTTTTGCCAATCGGAATAATTATCAGCTGATTTATTTTGCGAAGCCTGGGTGTTACTGCTGTTGTTTTGCGGTTTTTTGCCGCCAAATAGTTTACTGAAGAAGTTCATTGTCTATTGTTTTTAATTGTTTGAGATCTGGTGAATACTGCCAGCGTTCCCTGAGTTTTAAATAAGGCATAAATGCATCAACGGTTTTTCCCTGCAATTGGTTGGCAAGGTCCAAAGCCCGGGACGTGTCAAAAAATTCATTCACCAGGTAAACACCAAAATTACTGTGCGTGATCATGAGACTTGATTTTAACCCTGACATGATATAAGGTTTAACCAAAAATTCCTGTAAGGCATTATCTTGTATTTGTATGTGCGCAATATGTTCCTCAACAGCTGTATCGCAATGCCTGAACCAATGAGCAAGGGTTGGTACAACGCCAAGTAAATCCTCCTTACAGTGTTCAGCTGCTATGTCACGTACAAGGATGGTTTTATTTTCAGCGTTTACAATAAAATCACCAAATTTCATGATGCATAAATCAATGCCGTACGTATTATGCAATAATGCACGGTGCTTTATGTCAAAAAAGTAAAGTTTGCTTGAGTCCATGAATTTGTGAATGGAAAGGTAGTCGTGGGCTGAACCGCCAAACTTTTTTTTGGAGAGCAAACTGTGTTTCCAGTAATTCATGGTGATGGAGCTAAAATACAGAAAACAGCGTACGTATGGCAACCTAATGATAAATATTTTGTTCGGGAACAAACAGGGTGCGTGCCAATTTATCCATATGGCAACCTGGGTCAATAATAATTAATGGTTTAGCCCAGCATATAAAGCAGCCCATCGTCAGCCGCAGGTTACACGGGTAAGAACGAAAGATAAACGATATGTATGTGCGTGTAAGTCCTGCGGCTGTCCATAGCCAGGGTGTGTGGGAAGGGAAAAAGAAATTAAGAGACCATCGGCTGCAGTTTTCCTGCAAACCAGTAGGCAGACGCAATTGAATTAATTAAGTTGCTTGATGCAGAAAAATATTAATACGAAATTGGGTTTACTTCGTGGTCAACCTTAAAAGGTCCAGTACACTTTTAACCTTACTATATTCTCTGGCAAATTCGGTCCGGGATTTTGCCTTAATCAATGATGATTTTTTGGATAGCATGTCCATTCAGTGAAGTTATTTGTTCTATAAAATAAACACCGCGTTGAAGATGTGAAAGATTCATATTGGTTTTTTGTTCCTGTATGCCGGTTTTTGAAAAAACCGTTTTCCCGCTAACATCTCTTACAAAAATGGTTCCAATCGGCTCGTTGGATTCAAGGGTGTAAATTTTAATTAAATATTTTGTTAATGTCATTTTGTAAAATAGTGTAGAAATGTTTGCGTAAAGCTGAAAAACTTCTCGCAATTCTACATCGCTAAATTATTGCGGGAAAGAGCGTTTTTCGAATAATTGTAAAAACCGTACGCCTGCGCGTAGGCAAAGGTCTTTTTTTGTAAGAAATGGGAAAATTCCAATAAGAAAGATGAAATCAGAAATCGGAATTCGAAATTGGTTTACTTCGTGGTCAACCTTAAAAGGTCCAGTACGCTTTTAACCGGGTTAAAGCTTTTAAGCGGCAGCTCAATAAACACGCTGTGCCAGTTGGCCATGCTGCCGTTCCACAAACCCGGATGTTCAAGTACCGTTATGCGTTTTGAATTGTACGATTTTTCGGTAATAATGCTCTGCGATTTATCAGCGTAATCTTCAAAGTTGAAACGGTCGCCCTTGTGGTTGCGTGTATAACAAACCATGTCAACCGGGTTGAAATAACCGCCCCGTGCAAAAATATTTTGCTGGTCTTCTTCTTTTGAGATTTGAGATGATTCAATGATTTGCAAACTTTGGTTGCCTTTTTTATCCTTGATCCAAAATGCGCCACCGCCAGGCTCACCGGTATTTTTTATAACACCGTTTACCCGAACCGGCCGGTTTAATACATTGTAAATTTCCTGGCAGTTGTTGGATACGCGCACGGCTGTAGGAATTTGTGTATTTAAAAACGTTTCGGTAAATAAAATGGCTTCCTGTATAGCGCTTACGTCACCTTTATCAAGGCGGTCAAGTATGGTGTGAAGGGTGTCGGTAATTTTAATTAAAAATCCGCCCAGTACTTTTTCGTAAAATACATTCAGGGTATTGTGGTTTGGCGGCAATACATTGTCAACATTGCGTATGAACAAAATATCGGCATCCATGTCCTGCAGGTTTTTAAGCAGTGAGCCGTGACCGCCCGGCCTCAACAGGATTCTGCCATTGCCGTTGCGTACAATTTTTCCCATTTCATCAAGCGCAACAGTTTGCGTTGACTTACCCTGCGGGGCCAAATGTACATTCAATATAATGCCGTATTTATCTTCAATGTTGGCGCAGGTTTTCCAGGCCAGTTTCCTGTAATCTTTTTCAAAATCGGGGTTAACAGAAAAATAAATGTCCATTTTGTTTTCGCCCGAGTTGAGGTAGTCAATGCTTTCATACAAATGCATTTCAAAAGGCGTGTAGCTTACCTCGTTATGCCTGTAAAATTTTAAGAGCGCTTTGGGTAAATTCCCGTAATTAAGGCCGGCATCGGTCAGCAAAAATTTGGTAAATACCCGTTTATCGTTACCGTAGTTAACGTATTTTTCAAGGTCCTGGAAAAAAACAAATTTGCGTATGTTGGCAAAAAACTTTTGTGTATGAGAATTTTCGCGCCCGTTGCGGTAAAAATCCCACACATCGCCAAACATGCGCGTTGCTGCACCGCTGGCAGGTACAAACTTGCTTACCTTTTTTTCTTTTGACCGTGTTTCAAATTTACGTGCCAGGTCATTTTTTTCAACGGCATTAAAACTTAAGATACCATCGCCAATGGTAGCGCCACGGTCAAGTTTAACATGACGTGGACCGGACTTAAGCAGGTTAACCTGCATATCGGCAATTTCGGGACTTAAACCATTACTGGTTAAATAGTCTGAGTCTTCGGGCGAGAACTTCAATTGGAGTAATTTTTGCAAAATTAAGGTTTTTATTATTAAGTTAATTAACTGATATCCAGTATTGTTTAATTAAGCAAGGGGTATTACCTTTGTCCGCTGTATGAAAAATAATCTTGCTTTACTGTTTTCGTTTGCAGCCTTAGTGCTGGGCGTTGCTGCATTTTACAAAACATCACAAACCCCGCAAAACAAGGAATCGGGTCATAAAAGTTTAGCCGATAAGGTTGAAGAAGAAGCTTCTGAAATTGAAATTGCCGATGTGATGCTGTATATCCAGCATTTCCATAACAAAATTTACCTGGCCTCAAAAGCCGGTAATGATAAACTCACAATTTTTTATTTGAATGAAATGGGTGAGAAAATGAATGAAATTTCAAAAGCCAATATTTGGTCAAACGGGATAAACATTAGTGAAAACATGCGCACCTACGGGCTAAAACAGGTTGATGCGTTTCTTGAAAAAAAATCAAAGCAGATTTTTGAATCGTTTGATAACCTCACACAGGCCTGTAACAGTTGCCACATGGCCAGCAAACATGCCGATATTAAGATAAAAACACCGGTTAATGCAATTTATTATAACCAGGAGTTTGGGGAGTGAGTAGAGTGTATAGGGAACAGAACGGGGAACAAAGAACAAGATGTGGGGATGTGATCCAGGGAGTATGGGGATCAGATTTTAGCACTCATACCTCGTAGTCAGTAAACTTCTTCTTCTGTTGTAAAAAATATCCGCGAACTACACTCCTGTAGTACATGCCGGTAAGCGATGCACGGGTGTCAATTTTAATTTTTTGCCTGAACATTTTACGTTTGCGCCTGTTTATACCCAGGTGTGAATAGAACTCAAAATGCGAACACAATACGGCCCAGAAATGACTGAGATTGCCGTGCAACAGGAACCTTATTCCTGCAACACCGTCCCAGCACAAACGCCTTAACAAAATGCCAAACCGCTTATGCTGCGTGTTTTTTTGAAGCAGGTATAAACTGTTTCGGAAATTGAGCCGTGTTTTAAACGGACTCATATACCCCAGGGTTCCCCCTCCCAAATGGTAAACTACCGCTGAAGGCTCAACCATTATTTTATAACCCATTAACTTCAAACGCCAGCATAGATCAATCTCTTCCATGTGGGCGAAAAAATCGTAATCAAAAC
>DASPJQ010000523.1:0-15523 GCA_035628535.1 Flavobacteriales bacterium
CTGCTCATGTTGTGGGTTGAAAAAATAATGGTTGTTCCCTGTTTTTTCAGTTCAAGGATTTCATTTTTAATGAGGTTTGCGTTGATGGGATCAAAACCGCTGAACGGTTCATCCAGAATGAGCAGGCTGGGTTTGTGAATAACGGTGGTGATAAACTGTACTTTTTGCGCCATGCCTTTTGAAAGCTCTTCTACTTTTTTGTTCCACCACGCTTCAATCTCAAATTTTTTGAACCAGGTCATGAGCTCATACAAAGCCTCATTTTTACGCATGCCTTTAAGCCGTGCAAAATACATGGCCTGCTCGCCCACGTTCATTTTTTTATACAAACCGCGTTCTTCAGGTAAGTAACCAATTTTTGCCACATGCCATGGTGACAATTTCTGGTCTTCAAAAAAAACCTGGCCTTCGTCAGGGCCGGTAATTTGGTTTATAATGCGAATAAGCGAGGTTTTGCCGGCACCATTTGGCCCAAGTAAGCCAAATATATGTCCCCTGGTTACATCAATGGACACGTTTTTCAGGGCGGTATAATTCCCGAAATGCTTGTAGATATTCTGCGCCCTTAAAATATACATGCCTAAACGGTGCTAATATAGTTAAATGTAAAAATGGAAAGGTCAAAAAAGTATAAAAGGTGAACTAAACCAATTTATGGTCAAAGGTTATCTATAACCTTATCATTCTTTTGGGCCTGTTTTTCAAAAATATCGGTCTCAAACAATTTGGCGGCAAGTGCAATACAAGGCAACTCAATAATAAAGCCACGCATAAAAAGTCCCATTACCCCGGCAAGGTTGGCTATTCCTGGTTCAAGAAAGCGTTCCTGAAAAGAAAAAATAATATAAATAATGAGTGAAACAACCACTATTTTAAAAAGTGTCAGATATATAAGCAGGAGCATGGCTTTGGAAAACCAAATTACCTTGTAAATCCAGGTACGGTATACATAAAGGGCCAGGCAAAACAGGCCAAACTCAACTGCATAAATAATGGTGTACTCAATAACGGTGTTTTCTACTTCTACCATTCCAAGAAGCAAAACCACCAAAGCAACGGCAACGGCAAGCGAAAATCCGCCAAGCAGAACAAATAAGGTATGCTGGTGCTGCAGGTTTTTCATGTTGGTGCAAAGTTAAAATTTCCTGAACTATAGTATCATGGCAATGGGTGCCATGAAACTTTTTTTTATCGAACGCAATCCTTATAAAACCTGAGCCGCTGGCTTATTTGGTGGAATTCATCAGTAACCAGGAGCGTAAAGGAAATATCGCTTAAGCAATGGGCCATGCCTTGATAATTTTCATTAAAAGACCTGAGAAAACTAAAGTCAGGTTAAGTATTGCCTACGGCCTATGGACTTATTCAGATTTGAAAAGGTATTGAAGGACCTTGTTTTCAATGACCATAACTTCGTTGACGGAAACGAGGTCCCACCCATGGCTGTCAAGGTAGGTCAAAAGGTCAACTTCGGTAGTTATAAAAACGGGGTTGCCGCCAGGTTCCGTAATTTTGACGCCACCGCCCTCAATGGGTGTAATTTTACCCTTTAAAGGATGATCATTTTCACTCCCTGTTTCAAAATTCATAGGGTACTTGTATAGCTTGTTTTTGAAAACAATGGATATACGTACAGTAAGGTAATGGGTTTGCGAAAAAACCTGGGTTCCTGCAAACAGCATAAATAATAAAAGGCAAAATCGTTTCATAACGCTGTGTTTTGACTGTGTATTAAAACACAAACAGACCGGTTACGGTCTGTTTGTAGGAATAAAAAAGAGATGTGTATTAAAACTTGGTTGCTATTCCGGCATTTATGACTGGTCCACCACCAAGGCCTATTTCAAAGTTTAATCCCATTTTCTCTGTAAAAAAATAATTTCCGCCAACATCTAACCTGAATCCGATAGGAACAGGATTAGAAATTGCGATGTCACCGGTATAGTTTGGATCATCGGTTTCATAACTGAGTTTAAAAGCTGAGTAACCAGCCGCAACACCAAAATAACCATCAAATTTGTCGCTATTGCCGAAATGAAAAGAAAAACGGGGCATGGCACGCCAACGCACAAACTTCAATTTGTAGTTATAGATTGATGATGTGTACTGGCCTGTGTTTGGATCATACACTTCGGTGTTTTCATCATACGATATGGAAGTAGAACTGAAATTGCTCTTGAGCCCTAAGCCAATTTTATCGGTAACCATAAACTCAAATTGAACACCGGTGGGACCAAAGCCTTTAATTTCCAATCCGGTATAATTGCTGTTGTTGTATGCAGTTCTAAGCGCATAGGCAAACAGGTTTGGAAAACCGTATTGTGGAACAGTAATAATATTTCCCTGTCCAACTGCTTGAGCACTAGCTTGGTTTGTGTTAATTAAAGCCACATACCCCACCAGGGCCATGGACAATATTAGTTTTTTCATAAAGTAAAATGTTTATTTGTACAAACATACATTTTTTTAAGATGTAGGCAAGTTTCTTTTATAAATTAGCCAAAAAATAATGGTAAACAGGTATGAATTATGATGTAATAGTTATTGGTAGCGGCCCCGGGGGATACGTAACGGCTATCAGGGCCTCACAACTTGGATTGAAAACGGCCGTAATTGAACGCGATGAATTGGGTGGAATATGCCTTAACTGGGGATGTATACCAACCAAGGCTTTATTAAAAAGTGCGAACGTTTTTGAATACATAAGTCATGCCAGTGATTATGGTATAAGTGTAAAGGATGCCAAAGCTGATTTTACAGGCATGGTTAAACGAAGCCGCGAAGTGGCCAACGGAATGAGCAAAGGCATCCAATTCCTGATGAAAAAAAATAAGATTGATGTAATTGAGGGTACTGCAAAAGTAAAACCTGCAAAAAAAATTGATGTAACAGCAAAAGACGGTAAAGTAACAGAGTATTCGGCTTGGCATATTATAATTGCTACCGGAGGACGTTCGCGTGTATTGCCAAACATACCGCAGGACGGCAAAAAAATAATTGGTTACCGTGAGGCCATGACTTTGCCGGCCCAACCCAAATCAATGGTGATTGTAGGAAGCGGGGCCATTGGTGTAGAATTCGCCTATTTTTATGCAGCCATTGGAACAAAAGTTACGGTGGTTGAGTACCTGCCCAACATTGTGCCGCTTGAAGACGAAGAAGTATCGAAAGTGCTGGAGAAATCATTTAAAAAAGCCGGCATTGATATCATGACCGATGCTTCGGTTGAGTCAGTTGACACAAAAGGTAACGGTTGTAAAGTAAAAGTGAAAACTAAAACAGGTGAACAAACCCTTGAGGCGGACATCGTATTGAGTGCAGTGGGTGTTGTAGCCAACATTGAAAACATTGGCCTTGAACAGGTGGGCATTGTTACCGACAAAGGAAAAATAATTGTGAACGAATGGTATCAAACCAATATTCCCGGTTATTATGCCATTGGTGATTGCATTCCAACGGCAGCGTTGGCACACGTGGCCAGTGCCGAAGGAATTATTTGTGTTGAGAAAATAGCGGGGCATCACCCCGAGCCGTTAAACTACAACAACATTCCCGGTTGTACATATTGCAGTCCTGAAATAGCTTCTGTAGGATATACTGAAAAAGCTGCAAAGGAAAAAGGCTATGAAATCAAAGTGGGTAAATTTCCTTTCAGTGCAAGCGGCAAGGCCAGCGCGGCCGGGGCAAAAGATGGGTTCATTAAACTTATTTTTGATGCCAAATACGGTGAGTTATTGGGGGCGCACATGATTGGCGCCAACGTAACCGAAATGATTGCCGAGGCGGTGGCCATACGCAAACTGGAAACCACAGGCGAGGAAATTATTAAAACAGTTCACCCGCATCCAACCATGAGCGAAGCCATAATGGAGGCTGCAGCTGCTGCGTATGGAGAAGTGATACATCTTTGATAATTATCAATGATTAGTCAGGCTGGAGGGCTTAATTTTCAGCCCTGGACAAAATAACGGCCTAAAAGGTTTACAGCAATTATTTTGCGTTCACACAGAATAATAAACAGTTATAATTAATCAGTTATAATTAAATCCTGAAATTACCAGCAAAGCCCCGCCCAAAAGCATAAGCCAGGGGCCAATGCCGTAATGAATAAAAGCGCCTTGTGTAAGCAATAAAACGACTGCGCAACCGCCCAAGCCAATTATTACGCGCAATATATTCAGTGTTTTTATTTGTTTGAATGAAAAAAGCATACCCATAAAACCAAGGGCCAGGGAACAAACTGCCCACATTGTTTGCGGTTCAACAGGATAGTTCCACAGGTTAAAACTGGCACCCATAAATTCTTTGAACGGAAAAAATGTGCCGGCAGCCAACAGCACACCGCCTGCTATACTGGTCAATTGACGGGTTTTCATAAACATAAAAAGTATAAAAGCGTAAAAATAAAAAAGCCCCATCCTTTGACAAGCTCAGGATAACGGGGCTTTTTTATTTAAATGCGCTTTGCTATTAGTTTTCTTTCATGCTCATAGCACCGCCAATAGTTGCCAAAAGACAACCAGCAGGCATAAGGTATGCGCCCATACCAGCCATCCCAACGCCCATGGCCTGACTCATCCAGTAGCCTGTCAAACCTAAGCCTGCAATACCGCAAACAAGGGCCACAATGGGGAACGAGTTGTTTTTTGCTTTGCCCATCATAGCAAAAACTCCGGCAAGTGCAGCCAGTGCAATAGCCAAAATAGCTTTAATAGGATCAGCGCTCAATAGGCTCATTCCGATTCCCATCATGCTGATAAATGGTAAAAAAGTGCCAACCAGGGTCACACCGGCTCCTGCAAAGGCAATCATTGCTGATTTTTTCATGTTGTTTGTTTTATGTTTGGTTTGTAATTGATTTACTTGGTTTAGAATAATCCTCTTCCGCCTCCGTTGCTAATGGCCATTAAAATAAGCAGGAATGAAATAATTGAAACAATTCCGCAAAATACCCAGTAGGCCATTTGCTTAGAAGAGGCATTGTCCAGTTCTTCAGGCGAATAAATTTTTAACTTGCTCAAAGCAATGCCATATGTCAAGCCTAAAATATGTTGGGCAAGTACAATTAAGGCGGCTATAAGCATGACTCCAGCCATGTCGCCCCGGCCATACCCACGGTCCATGTTTTGAAAAGCCCCGTAAAGAAAGTAAAGTCCCATGAAAAGCCCTACCGAGGAAACAATGATAATCCAAACGGACGATTGTTGAAGGTTGCGGATGGCCCGCTCAGAAATCTGGCTGCTATTACTTTGACTGTGATCAAGTGTTTCCATTAAAATAAGGCTATTGTTTAATCGCTAAATATAGGATTTTTCTTAAAGCCTGAACTTTACGTTTCTTTTTTTTTAAAACATATGAACAGTTGAATTGTTATTATCTCAGCTCCTTTTGCTGTAGCTGCAAAAGTGCTGAAATCCTTATCAGGCGGGCAAAACATGAATTTTAGCGGTTGAATGAGCCGGATCAACTATTAACTCCGTTGGCATGGGCAACGGTTATGTCTTTAGCAAACATGATCAGGAAAATTCCCTGAAGGGTTATTGAACCACCGAATCAATCATAACCAGTTTCATAAAATGAAGCAAGGCCGTTGCCGCTATCAGGTCAGGCGCGGGTTCGCTGATTCGTTTAAACCTGTTTCAAATAAAGCTGATGATACCTGGATGCAACAAAAATAATATACAAAGAACCCGGCAAAACTCACATACCATAAAAACCGCCTTGGGGTTTACACTTTCGCTATACCTCGGCATGGCAAAAACCAGTCAGGCCTACCCACAGCATAGTACGATGTGGCAAGAGCAAATTTGCGCCTGGCCTCGTATGAAATTGCCCCAGGCATTCCAGCGGAATGGCTTTAAATAATAAATAATAAACCCAAAAAACAGGCTGGCAAAAACAATGCAGCAAACAACCGAAATAACCGGAAATTGAATTTCGGTTGAAGCGGCAAAAGTTGGGGGCGTGCCTTTATGCAAAATGACGAGGCGGGTTCATGATTCATATGCACACTAACCAAAACAAAACTTTAAACAATTTATTCGCTAAAGGAGGCCATGGCAATCATAAGTTTCTCAAACTTGTCAACCATCTTTTTTACCGGACAATTGAAATTGTTTACGATCATGGTAAAGGCAAGTTTACGTCCCGATTTGGTTTTAACATACCCGCTGTAGCTTTTTACGCGTTGCATGGTGCCGCTTTTTGCATGCACGTTACCGGCAATAATGGTTTTTTTGCCTATATTACTCAGTGTACCTGTTTTTCCCGCTACGGGTAAGGTATTTTCAAATCCTGCTGCATTTTTACTTTTTGCCATATAAACCATGATATCGGTAAGGTGGTGTGCGCTAATGGCATTATGTCTTGATAAACCGCATCCGTCAAACATATACAGCCCTTCGGTATCAATACCCCTTTTTTTCCAGAATTCGGTAATGGCGCTGCAACCGGTTTGTGTGCTGGCGCCACCGTATTTTGAAAGCCCTATTTGAATGCACAAATGCTCGGCAAATAAATTCACGCTGTTCATATTGATCCAGTATATTATACTGGAGGTTGAAGGGCTGTATTGCGTATAAAAATCGGTCCGTTCAACTTTTTCGTATCGTTTTTCAAGCCGCAATTTGCGCGTGGTAGTGTATCCACCGTTTACAGCAATATCCATGTTATGCAGGGCCATTTGGAATTCAAAGGCGGCCTGCAAGGCAGGATCAGGTATGCTTCCCCGCACTTCGTCATAGGCTTTTTGGTTACGCGGTATGGTGCCTTTTACATAGCGGTTAAACCGGTATGGCGGTCCTATGAAAAAAGAATTATCGTCACTAACAGCAGCGCTTTTTACGGTGTTTATCACTTCAAGTCCCGGCACATATGGTTCAATGCAGGTAATGGTGGTGCTGTCGCCACTGTTGGGGCCCGACTCAAATTCATAATACACGCAATTATCAAATATAGTGAGCCCGTTTGGCGGTGCCCCGTAATAGGAGCCAAGGTCGCCATAAACCCATGTGGTGGGTGTTGGGTCGGCCCCGTAAATATCATCGTCACCTATAACACGGCCGGTTATGGAATCAATACCGGCTAGGCGCACCATCATGGCCCAATTGTTTAAAAAATCAGGGTCGTAATAATGGTCTTTAAAAAAACGCGAACCCAACGTTGGATCACCACCGCCTTTTATATATAGGTCGCCATGCAGTACGCAGGAAGTGTCAATATACCCTGAATATTGCAGTACGGTTTTGAATTTATATCCGCCACCGAGAATTTCCATGGCAGCAGCAGTGGTTACAACTTTCATGGTAGAAGCTGGCATCAGGCTCATGTCAGGATTGTACTCGGCAATTACAGCCGAAGTTTTAACATCTTTTGCCATAAAAGTAAACGAGGCGTTTTTCAAATCGGGATCGTCCACAAAAACGTCAATGAATTTTTCGAGCGAATTTTTTGCGGTGTCTTCTGCAGGTTTAGTAGTTGCCGGTTTTACAGGCTTAACCGGTTTGACCGGTTTTTTTTGCGGTAAACCCATGAATGGAATGAACAAAGCCAGTATGACGAGAATTTTTTTCAAATGCTGCAAATAAGCGTAAATAGGTTATTTTAGCCAAAAATAAACATAATGTGCGGAATTAATGGAGTGTATTTTGGTGATTCTTCCAAAGAAATCAACTGCACTTTGTTTGAACTTTCGCTTAAAAGCATGGCCTACCGCGGCCCCGATTACTGCGGCACCTGGATCGGGAAGGGTATAGGTTTAGGGCATAACCGCTTATCAATAATTGATGTTTCAGAGGCCGGTAACCAACCTTTTTTTTCGGCCGATAAAAAACATGCCATTGTTTTCAACGGTGAAATTTTCAATTATCGTGAATTAAAAAAAGAACTTGAATCGGAAGGGGAGCGGTTTATAAGCCATTCTGATACCGAAGTTCTTTTAAAATTACTGATTCGGCAGGGCATGAAAGCGTTGAATAAACTGAATGGTTTTTTTGCATTTGCGTTTTATGATTTAGAAAAACACGAACTGTTATTGGTTCGCGACCGGTTTGGTGAAAAACCGCTTTTTTATGCTGCCGGTGCTCACGCAAAAACAGTATTTTTTGGCAGTGAACTGAAAGCAATTGTACCGTTTTTAAGTGAAAAAAAATTGAACCAAACAGCCCTGAGACTGTTGCTTCACCTGAGCTATATTCCTGCACCGCATACCATTGTTGAAGGCATTCAAAAACTTGAACCGGGTGGATATGTAATGGCGTCATCCCGTGAAATAAAAACCGGCAAGTGGTATGAACTGACCCAAGGCATGGATTATGAAACCGTAACGCAGCAGGAAATTGATCATACCATTCGTCAATTGGTTGAAAACGCTGTTGCCCGAAGAATGGTTGCCGATGTTCCGGTGGCTGGTTTTTTAAGTGGTGGAATTGATTCTACGCTTGTGAGTGCGCTTGCCAAGAAATTAAACCCATCGTATGAAACATTTTCGCTGGGTTTTACGGGCAATAACTTTATTGATGAATCGGATGATGCTGTTTTTGCAGCAAAACAATGGGGCATTCATCACCATGTAATTAAATTAACCGAACCGGAATTGCTTGCCAATGTAGAAGAATTGCTGACACTGAACGATGAGCCTTTTGGTGATTCGTCACGCATTGCCTTGTATAGCTTATGCAAAAAAATAAAAGGTCGGTTCAAGGTCATTATGTCGGGCGATGGGGCCGATGAGGTGTTTGCAGGTTATCACAAGCATTATGCCCTGTACAGGGCAGGTAAAAAGAATGTAACCAATGCGCTTGTCAGGGTCGGTGGTGGACTGCACCATGTCCTGCCAAAATCGCGAAACAACCCGCTGTCGAACAAATTCAGGCAACTTGAAAAAATGTATAACGCCTTAAGGCGAAATGATTTTGAACGGTATTGGTTTTTGGCCGGGTTCAATGTTTCACAGGCCAGCCAGCTCTTTTCGGTTTTTTCAGGCGAAAATGAATTTAAGGCGCAATTGCGCGATTCCGTAACCGTGCAAGGGTTCAATAAATTTCTTTTGTATGATATGAAACTTGTTTTGCCAGGTGATATGTTGTATAAGGTGGATACGGCAAGCATGTATAACGGCATGGAAATAAGAAGCCCGTTTTTGGACCATGAATTGGTCGAGTATGCGTTTACACTACAGGGCGAAGCAAAAATCAGGAATGGCAATAAAAAGTTTATATTAAAATCGGCCTTTAAAAATTTATTGCCGCCTGCCATTGTCAACAAACCGAAACATGGGTTTGAAGTGCCGTTGCAACAATGGCTGAAAGGTCCCCTGCAGGAAAAAGTTGAACAATGCCTGGGTGAGAAGTTTATAAAAGAACAAGGTATTTTTAACGCTGGCGGAATAAAAGAACTGGTACAAAAACTGAATTCGGGCAACCCGGGTGATGCAGCCAGTACGGTATGGACATTGTTAAACTTCCAGCAAAGCTGGCAAACCTATTTGCATGCCTAAAGTGTTGCGCATATTGAACCGGTTTAATGTTGGAGGGCCTACTTACAATGCGGTTTATTTAAGTAAATATTTACCTGCGGGGTATGAAACATTGCTTATGGGGGGTGAAATTGATCCGAGTGAAGAGAGTTCGCTGTTTATTGCCCGCAATGAAGGGTTAAGCCCGTTGGTTATACCCGAAATGAGGCGTAGCATTAATCCATTTGCCGACCGGAAAGCGCTAAAAAAAATCAAAGAAATCATGGGCGATTATAAGCCCGACATTGTGCATACCCACGCATCAAAAGCTGGCGTTTTAGGGCGTAAAGCCGCTTTTTCACTTAAGGTGCCTGTTGTTGTACACACCTTTCACGGTCATGTTTTCCATTCGTATTTTAATCCCGTTAAAACGGCTCTCATTAAACGTTTTGAACGGAGTCTTGCGCGCAAAAGCAGCGCCATTGTGGCCATAAGCGAGGAACAAAAACATGAACTGGTGAATATACATCGCATTTGCGAGGCGTCAAAAATGCACGTAATTCCATTGGGATTTGACCTTGAAAAATTTGCTATGGATACGCAGGAAAAACGCAGGTTGTTCAGGCAAAAATATTGGGTGGCCGATGATGAAATTGCCGTTACAATTGTAGGGCGGCTTGTTCCGGTTAAAAACCATATGTTTTTTGTGCGCGTAATGGAAAACGTTTTGAAACGATCGAAAAGGAAATTGCGTTTTTTTATTGTGGGTGATGGTGAAGAGCGGCAAAATATTTTAAACAAGCTAGCCGAATTAAAAATTGATCATTGTTACTGGCCTGTTGAACAAAAAAAAGCCGTTGTAACACTTACGTCATGGTCAAAAGAGGTTGATGTGGTAAATGCAGGTTCTGATATTATTGTTTTAACATCCCTTAACGAAGGTACCCCGGTAAGCCTCATAGAGGCGCAGGCTGCGGGCAAGCCCATTGTTTCTACCCGCACCGGGGGTATAAATAACATTGTGCTGGAAGGAGAATCGGCTTTTTTAACCGGTGTTGATCAGGTGGATTTATTCACGGAAAATTTAACTTATATCATTGAAAATGATGATATTAGAAAAAAAATGGAGCTTGCAGGGCGTGATTTTGTAATGGAGCGCTTTACCTATAAACGGCTTTGTGCCGATATGGCTGTGCTTTATGAGACCCTTCTGCAAGGTGGTCATAAATAATGCGTTTGCCCCTGTAAAAGTCGTATATTTGCAAACTTACAAATAAGCCTTATGCAAACCCGTTTTTTATTGGCAATAGCGATGTTGTTTTTATTGCAGGCATGTAACATCAATTCAAACCTGATGTTTAAAACCGATAAAAACTATGTTTTTGATACACCACCTGAAACGCCCGAAGAAAAATACCACATCAGCAAAAACGATCTTTTAGAGTTCAAACTGTTTTCCAACGGAGCTTTCAAGGTTCTTGATTATGCTTCGGGTGATGCCATGACGGGAACAAATTTTAACCGGTTCAACTTAAGTTATTATGTTGAGAGTGACGGCACAGTTAGGTTACCCATTGTGGGTAAAATATACGTAAAGGATTCCACCATTCGCCAGGCAGAATTTTTATTGGAACAATTGTATTCGCAATATTATGTTGATCCGTTTGTTCAGTTACAGGTCACCAATAAACGGGTAATTGTTTTTCCCGGGAACGGTAGTGATGCCAAGGTTGTGCCTCTCGTAAATAACAATACCACGCTGGTTGAAGCCCTTGCCACGGCTGGCGGTATTACCGACAGGGGCAAAGCCAGGCGCGTTAAAGTGTTCAGGCGTGATGGGAACAAGAGAAAAGCGTATCTGATAGACCTTTCCACCATTGACGGGCTCAAATATGCCGATATGATTGTACAGGCAAACGATTACATATACGTAGAACCCGTGCCTCAATATGGAAAAGAAGTTGTTGCACAAATTGCTCCTTATATTTCCCTTTTAACATCGGCTATTTTGGTTTATACAGTTTTCCAGCGGGTGCAATAAAATGTTAGGCGAAGAAATAAGTACCAAGAATCAAACCTTTTCTCAGTACAAAGAAAGGCTTTCAAATTTCAGCAATGAATTTGAGCTGGGTTTGTTTATTTATATTACCCGAAAGTCGTTGTGGTTTGTTTTCCTGATTTTTGGAAGCGCTTTTACCGGTGCGTTTTTGTATTTGCGTTATTCGGCACCCGTTTACGAATCAAAAGCGGTTATCCAGGTGGTGAATGATGATACCCGAAAAAAAGCCCTGGGTGTTGGCGATGTCCTTGAAGAGGAACCCCTTGAGATTTATCTCGAATTGATCCGTTCCAAATTCTTTTTTGAGAAAGTAGTCAGGAGCCTCCCTTTAAACGTGAGTTATATAAAAGAAGGAAAAATTCTGGAAGAGGAGAGTTACATTTACTCGCCTTACCTGTTTAAAGACATTGTTGTAAATGATTCTTCCATTATCGGTAAACGTTTAAACGTTTTCTTTTCAAAGGAAGGCATATGCGCCCTCAACTACCAATTGAACGGGAAGGATTACAATTTAAAAATAAACCCCAATTCGGCTTTTACCACCCCGCATTTCAAGGCGCTTCTTCACATAGTTGATTTGAAATACACGCTCAAAAGCCAGGAAGACAACAAGCATTATGTTATGTTTCGCAGTGTGCAGCAGCTGGTTGACAAATATTTTCCAAAGCTTGACGTAAAAATTTATAATGCAACCGCCAAAACCATTTCCATTTCAATGACTGACAATAACCAGCTAATTGCCAGCGATATTGCCAACAAGGTTGCCTTCTCATTTAAGGAATTTGACTCGCTCAGAAAAGCCGAGAGCAGCAACCGTGTTTTATTGTTTGTTAAAACCCAATTGGACAAAGTGGATGCTGAACTCACCGAATTGCAAACCATGCTGCAGGATTTCAAGCGTTCCAACAAAGTAAATGATTTCAGTAAGGTTTCGAGTAATTATCTTGAACGGATCACAACAACAGAAGCAGAATATATACAAACGGAAATTGATGAAGAGATATTGCGTGAAATCGAGTCAAAAGTAAATAAGGACGCAAAAGAAATAGATATTTACAATGTTTTGTCTGCAATGGCCGGCACCAGGTTTGAATCAGGGATTGGGAAAAATGTTGATGAGCTCAGGCAATTACTGAAAAAAAAGGAAAATGCACTTTTCAGCTTAAAACCTGAAAGCGGTGAAATAAAAAACCTGGATTACCAGATTAATTTGCAGGTACGGGTCATTCAAAAGGGTGTAGCCGCCATAAAAAACCAAACAGCCAGGCGCCTTGACCTGTTAAAAACAAGAAAAGATACCCTGGAAAGGTTCTTTTACAGTTTGCCCGAAAAAGAACTTAAGTACAGCGACATTGAAAGGCGCTACCTGATAAAAGAAAAGTATTTTACATTATTACAGGAAAAGAAAACCGAGTACGACATAAGCGGCCAGGCTGTTACTTCCCAAACCGTTGTTCTTGAAAAAGCTTTTCCGGCCACTTCGCCTGTTTCGCCAAGAAAACGGGTGATTTCCCTTGTATTTTTCCTGGTAGCAACATTGCTTTCACTCGGGTTGATTTTTGTACGGTATATCCTGCACAATGAAATTACCTCGCTGAACGAAATAACCAAATTTTCCAATGCTTCCATGAATATATTGGGGATTATACCGAAGTATAAAAAAGACATCCCTGTATCACAGCTCATCATTGACAAAAACCCCAAATCAATCATTTCCGAATCATTCCGGGCAATCCGTACAAACCTTCAGTTTATTTCAAATGAGGAAGGAGCCAAAATATTGGCTGTTACTTCCACTATTTCAGGTGAGGGAAAAACGTTTGTAGCCATTAATATGGGTGGAATTATTGCCTATTCCGGTAAAAAGGTAATCATCATGGACCTTGACATGCGCAAGCCTAAAATTCATAAGGGTTTTAATGTTGAGAATAATATTGGAATGAGTACCATATTAAGTAAGCGAAGCAGTTACCGTGATTGTGTACGAAGCAGCTCTTTAACCAACCTTGATTTTATTACCGCAGGACCTCCTCCCCCAAACCCTGCTGAGCTTATCATTAACGGCCGCCTTGATGAGCTGATTGTTGAGCTTAAGAAAGAATATGATTTTATAATAATTGATAATCCTCCGGTGGGGCTGGTAAGCGATGGTATACCCGTTTTATTAAAGGCCGATTACCCGATTTATATTTTCAGGGCCAATTACTCGAAAAAGAATTTTGTGCAGAATGCCGACAGGATCATTAACGAAAACGGGGTGGTTAAACTTTCAGCCATACTCAATGGGGTTGATATTGACCGCGGGCGTTACGGTTATAATTACGGGTATGGTTACGGTTATGGCTATGGTTACGGTTATGGTTATACCTATGGCGAGAATTATTTTGAGGATGAATTGAAGAAAAAGAAGAGCTTATTGGGGCGGTTGAAAATTAAAAAAGTAAAGTAATGCGTATTGTAGAAAGAGCATTGAACGGTTTGCTGGTGCTTGAGCCGCGCGTTTTTAACGACAACAGGGGAGTGTTTTTTGAGTCATTCAATGAAAACACTTTTAATACGTTAATAGGTGAACCGGTTTCTTTTTTACAGGACAACCATTCGGTTTCCAAAATAAATGTGGTAAGGGGCCTGCACATGCAGGCACCACCTTTTGCGCAGGGAAAATTGGTTCGTGTTGCGCATGGAAAAGTGTTTGACGTGGCGGTTGACGTGCGAAAAGGGTCGCCAACCTTTGGCCAGTATTTCGGGCTCGAATTGTCAGCTGAAAACAACCTCATGCTTTGGATACCCGCAGGTTTTGCACACGGGTTTTCAGTGCTTGACGATAATTCGATTTTTTTGTACAAATGCACGAACGTTTACAATAAAGAATCGGAACTTACTTTGTTGTATAATGATGCAGCACTTGCCATTGACTGGAAAGTCGAAAACGCTATTATATCCGGTAAGGACAGGGAAGGTATTGCATTTAACGAATTCAAATCACCATTTGTTTACACATGATACCCCAGGAACATTATTTATTAATTCTTGCACTGGTATTTATTTTTACCCTGGTATTTTCCATCCTGTTTAATACCATTCTGCTCAGGTTTGCCTCAACGCTGGGAATACGCGAAAACGTTGATTCCATAAGCCGTTGGAGTGCTTCCCAAAAACCAGCTTTGGGCGGAATAACCTTTTTTATCAGTTTTCTCATATCGCTTTCGTTTCATTCTATTTTTTTCAGCCACTTTGAAAGCATATTCAATAACCTCCAGGCCCTTGGCGTGCTTGCAACAGTTTGCATCGCTTTTTTAATGGGCCTTGCGGATGATGCGTACAATACACGTCCTATTTTAAAATTCATAGTACAGGCTTTATGTTCGGTAGTGCTGATTTTTACAAATAATTATATTCATATAACAGCCAACGAATGGTTTAATTACTTATTAACGTTCCTGTGGGTGGTGGGTATTATGAACTCCATCAACATGCTTGATAACATGGATGGCATTACAACGGCCGTTTCCATAACGATTATCACCAGTATTTTTGTTTCACTGAAAATTGGCAGCGATGAAATGTCATTGTTTGATTCGCTCGTTCTCATTGGCGTGATGGGAAGTCTTTGCGGGTTCTTGTTTCATAATTGGAATCCTTCAAAAATGTTTATGGGCGACACGGGGAGCCAGTTTATAGGCATGTTTCTTGCTTACTACGGCATAAAATACCTGTGGAACTCGGCCGATTTTAACGGTGAAACCATCCCGTCAAAACAGTTGTGTACAGTACTGGCGGCTTTCATGTTGCCTATGCTTGATACAACATTTGTAACAATTTCAAGGTTAATGAAGCGAACCTCGCCTTTTGTTGGAGGTAAGGACCACACCACGCACCATTTGTCATACCTGGGTTTTACCGATTCGCAGGTAGCGTTTCTTTTTGTAGGTTTTGGTGGATTTTCGGTGTTCCTGGTATTGGTTATAAATCGGTTTATTCCTGCATGGAATCATTTGTACACCATCGCT
>DASPJQ010000524.1:0-2160 GCA_035628535.1 Flavobacteriales bacterium
TTAATACCTAACCTGATTTGACGCGGTAAACCGTAGTTAAACGGATTGTTCGCTTTTAACCCGTAATAATACCGGAATGCATCCGGATCATTTTTACCAATAATGGCGTTTGTATAACGCGCATCAGTCAGGTAGCCGTCATCCTGCGGGTTTCCTGTACCGCTGTACACCGAGTTGATGTTTTTACGGTTAAGCAGGTTAGTGATCCAGAAATAAATGTTAAGGTTGGCCGTTTTGCGTTCTTTAGCCGTTGCTGCCGCTTCGCCTTCACCTTCTGTTTCTTTTCCTTTTTTACCAAACTTAAGGGTAAGGTTTTTATCAATGTTCACGTCCATACGGAACTGGCCCGGTGTACGCGCACCGTTAATGTTACCGAACACCGATCCGTTAAAGTTTCCTGCAAGGAAAGCCTGCGGTGCAGGAAAATCCCATTGCGTATAAGGAGTACCTGAACCGAAAATGGTGATGAAGTTAATACCGGTATTGGCTAACAGGTCGGTTTTGCCTATACGCGGACCGTTGTAATCTTTTCCTTCACCGTAATGGTAGTCAACCGTAAACTGGAATGCATGACGTTGGTCGTAGTCAAAAGGTAGAACCGTACGCAGGTTCGGCAAACCGGCATTGATTAAGCCTTGCTGCGAACCGGCATTTGAACCTGTACCTTCGGCAAATTGCAACGTATAGGAAGCTTTCATCCAAAGGTTTTTGGTCCTGCGCAAATCATACGTTAGCGTCATTCCTTTTACCGTACCAAAGTCAATGTTGTCAAACGACTTATAGGATAACGGATAAGCGCCATAAACCTGAACCACGGTAACCATGTTGCGCAATTCCTTATAGAAGGCCGATATTTTTAATGACGATGATTTTGTCAATACCTGCTGGAAGCCCAATTCATAGTCAATGGTTTTTTCAGGTTTGAGGTTAGGGTTGTTAAACACAATGCCACCGTTTTGGAAAATGTAATAGTAATCGGTTATGTCCAAACGCGAACCGGTTGTAGGACGTTTGGTCAATACATCGTAGTGCGCAAAAAACAAAGCTTCGTCATTAATAGGGAATGAAAATGCAATGCGCGGCATAACATTGATTTGAGGCTTGTAATCTTCAAATGCGTCAATATGGGTTCCGTCAGTACCATTTTTTTCAACGGCCAGTACAGGAACAGCCTGGTTACTTGAGCCGAAAATTACCGATGGGTCATCGGTCACCTCAACACCCTGCGCATTGTACCACTGCGAACCATTGCGGTAACCGGTAATGGTGCGCGATTGTTCGTCATCTATATAAACAATGTAATCGGTTCCGATGTTTGACGGAATATTATCAGAACCGGTCAGGTTATCAGCTGAAGTGATTTCGCCAACAGTTTTAGCCGGGTAAAGAAGGAATTTATCTTTTAATACCGATTGGTTTGCATCATACCTGTCAACACGCAAACCGATGTTAAAGATCAAATCGTCAAACGCGAATTTGTCCATCAAATACACTGAGTTGTAAATTGGCTGGAATGCACCAATCGAACGCAGTTTATTTCCGTAAGAGTCCCTGGCGTTAAAGAAATCATCAAGGGTGGTGTTACCCTTCACACGCTCACCTGTATGGTCATATCCTGAATATGTAACGTAACTGTTACCGCTGTTCAACAATTCATCGGCACTGAAGAAATTCAATTTGAACATGGCCGGGTCGTATGAATCAATGTCAAGAAAATCGGTGCCATCCGGATCAAGTCCCATGGCTAACCTTACATTGTAATCAAAAAACGATTGCGTTTCACTTGTATTGGCGGCATTGTACTCGCCTGGTGAGGTGTTTTGCGGGGCATATTCATATATAAGGTTGTCACCAAATGAATAAATGGTACGGTAAGAATCTTTTAATGCATCTTCAGGTATTTCATTTATATGCTTGTTTTGCAGCAGGCGGCCCTGGAACCATAAACCTACTGGCGACACATTGAAGAACCTGTCATCACGCTGTTCATATTCAAACCCTAACGTGAATGAATGCTTGCCAAGGTCGGCACTACCATTGGCCGTTACGCGAAACTGGCTTATGTCCGTTTTACCGTTGCTGTTATACGTAGTACCTATGTTTGTCCAAACACTGTATACCGACTGTGGCTGGTCACCGTTGCGCAGGGCATTTCCGGCA
>DASPJQ010000525.1:0-1170 GCA_035628535.1 Flavobacteriales bacterium
CTTTGCCGAAATATTCGCCGGAAGCCGAATGCAGCGAAACAATCGCCGTATCACCCTGCACAACGCCCTCGAGGCGGTAACTGCCCTGGCAATTCGATCCTGAACAATGCGTACCGCTGATTGCCATTCCTTTTTGCTCCAGGGTAAGCTGCATATTAAAACCGTCAATGTCAATGCTCCACTGCCCGTTAAAATCAAAGGTTGCACCCACTATAGCGGGGTTTCCGGCAGCAGGCAGCGGATCAGCTGCCGCTTTGGTCTCGATAACCGGAACATAAGGGAGCAAACGCACCTCCATCATGTCGGAAGTCAGCGTATGAGGAATGTATTTAAGTACAACTTCCTGTGGTGTTTTTTTAATTACTTCAAACACCCAGAAATAACCTGTTTCTTTGGCATTGCTCAGCACGAGCACGCCCTGGCTTTCTATTAATGCGCCCTGCTGACGGGTAACGCCAAGGAAGTTGTTCATTTCATAATGGTTGCTCTCGTCAATGCGCACGACATTATCGCCATATTTAAATTTTTGTTTGGAAGCTTCCTGCCCGCTTTTCCAGACTTCATCTACATACCAGGCGGTGGATTTAAGGGCAAAGTTGGTTTGGGCAAACAGGGAAAGATTGAATACACACAGAAAGGTGAATAAAGTGAGTAAAAATTTTGTTTTCATAGATTTGTCAGAATTAGGGTTTGCAAATTGTCACCTGTTGCCGCAGCCAGGTGCCACAGATTTTGGTTATTTTATCTCTGATTCCTCACATATCTTGTTCCAAGATCACCAAATGCGCATACCGGGAATATACTTTTTTATACTTTTATCATAACTAATTGATTTTCAAAAAATATTGAACCACAAAAACACATTTTTATCCAAAAACTTTATATGTTTTCAAAGTTTACTTAGTTTTGAAGCTGATTTGATCATTAAAGTCATTGGAAGTCAGGACAGGCAACAAAGATTGGGTTGATTGTAAAAATTGAATCATTGGTTCCATTTCAAATCAACATCGGGCAAACTTCCGGTCTGCCCGGCGACAGGACAAACAACAGGAGAATAAAACATCAGAAATGAAAATTACAATGACGAGGGCAGCCGCAAAGCTGCTGCTGCTGCTTCTGACGGGCGCACTTTGCCCGGCGTTTGCACAACAGCCCCAAAAAACAGTGCTC
>DASPJQ010000526.1:0-14491 GCA_035628535.1 Flavobacteriales bacterium
TGCCTTCAAACGGTTTCCACAATCCGGGAATGTTGAACGCGTATAGTTCATCGTTATACGCACGCGAACGCAGATCAAATACCGATAAATATTGCCCGCAATCGGCTTTTTTTGCAGCGGCCTCCGCTGAGGTCATTTTTGACACGTAATAGTAACCAACACACTCGCAAAAATCCTTGATAAAGGCATCGGTCTCATCGGGTGCCCAACCGTAAGCTTCACCAATGGTCCTTCTCGTCTTCAGCAAATGCTCAATAAAATTTGACCCGATAGTTCCATAGGAAATTGTCCCTTTTAATTTTGTTTTTTGCGCAATTAAAGGGGCAAAAACTCCGCCCATGCTGTGACCGATTACAAAAACAGATGAACTGTCAACATCAGGCCGGAGTTTTATTTTTTGAATAGCTTTTATATATCCGTCAAGTTCTTCGGTAAAACTCACATCCTTACACGCCTTGCAATAACGGGCATTATCACCCATCCCGGGTTTTTCGGGACGCACACACATATAGCCCTGGCGTGAAAGCATGTTGAGCAATTGTGATTCGCTGCGCGTAGTGTCCAATGCATTGTCAAGTGAGTAACAACCAATGCCCCCAATGAAAACAACAACCGGAAGTTTGGTTTTGTTTTTTGGCTTGGTAATAATTACGCGCTGCTGGCCGGCCACTGACTTCACATCGGTATAAATCACATCCAGGTCGGTATATTTTTCTTCGGGTACGGCCGTAAAAACGGCTTCTCCTTTAATTTTCTTTTTGTTTCGCAACAATTCATAACTGAATTTTTCACCCGGCTTATAAGGCGCAATGGCATTTATTACTTCACCCGTTGCATTGACCACTGTACCGTTAACGGATACAAGAATATCGCCACGTTTGAAGCCGGCTGTTTTGGCGGTTGATGCAGGTAGAACCTCATCAATCAAAACGCCCCTGGTGCCGGCAATGCCCATGATGTTGCGCATATCATCGGTAAGGTTTTGCATGCGTATGCCCAAAAACACCCGCCTTGGTAAATCCTGGGCTTCGAGTCTAAGACCGGAAGCCAGGATTAAAAACAAAAAAATAATTTTTTTCATAAAAAAACTACACTACAAAAATACGACCTGTTCCAGGAACCGCATGTGCGAAAAAGGCTATTTTTGGGTTAGTTAATATTAATGGTTAATTGTTATTAACGGATAACCGTACTTCTAAAAACAGCAGGCGTAATACCATAATTATCCCTGAACAGCCTGATAAAAGATGAATCGTTTTCAAAACCCACCTTGCCGCATATTTCTTTAACCGTTAACCCGGTTTCTTTTAACAATTGCCTGGCTTTTTGCAACCGCAGGAGCATAATATAACGGTGTGGCGTTATTTTAAAATAAGCATTGAACTGCCGTTTGAAATGGTGGACCGAGAGACAGGCAACACCAGCAATTTCGTCCAACGTAACGTTTTTGCAATAATACACCTGCATATAATCGCGGGCAATGCATAAACGTTTGTATAGTTCTATTTTGGTTGACGCTTTTAATTGCCCGCCTTGCTGTATGTTTTCAACTATGGAAAAATTCAATGCAATAAGACGTTCAACCAGTTTTGTGTACAACCCGTCAAGGTCCAGTTGTTTTTTAAATTCCACGTCTGTTTCATGCAGGAGGTTATACAATCCAGAAAAAACATTTTTAATGACTTCGTCTGTTTCGTATGTCTTTTCAAAAAAACTGAGTTTATGATCCTTTTGATTTCCGTAATTGTCCAATAACCATTCCTGTTTTTGTGTCATGCTTTGGTAAACCCCCTCGGCAAAACCGGGTTTAAAAGCCACCAGGAGCATTTCAGAATCATTGTCTCCTTTAAAACTGGTTTTATAACGCTGGCCCTGGTTAATAACCAAAAAATTGTTGGGGTTCACAAGGCTTTCTTTACTTCCTGTTTTATAATATTGTTCCCCCTTAACCATACACCGTATGCTTAACCTTGAAACATGCCAATCGGTTTCTTCCAGGCTTTTTTGTTTAATGTACAGTGTACCGCTCTCCAACGCTTTCATTTCTTTATTGTGGTTGGAGCAAAAAACATTTCCAATTAAAATGGAACGCGCACTGTTGCAGTATGGACAAATACCGGACATATCAGACACCATACGCCAGACACAAGGCAGGAGAATTGACAACATCAAGCCAACACTTTTGTACAAACGTATTTTTTTTAATCATTTCAATGAAAATACGTCCTTGTGAGCAGCAAAAAAACACCGCTCACATAATTTAGGAAATATTAGAGATTGAACGGGAACTTTGTTCGTTAGTGAACACATTCATTGGGAGAATCAGAATGCTTCAACATGTATATATAATTTACCAGGCTTTCCATCAGATCCCCACGCACCAATATAACCTGGTTTTCCGTCATAGGTGACCTCCCCCTCGCTACCTGATCCCGCCATTCCGCCATGTTTATTCGCCTCGCCTCCTTTGCCACCGTATCCCCCGTTCGTAAAACAATGCAAATAGGCTACTGCTTCAGCGCATTCTTTATGCACAATAATTTCAAGGTTTCCGCCATCGCCACCATTTCCGCCATCACCGCCATTGCCGCCATCTCCACCGTTCCCCGCAGGCTTATATTTTTCGGTTCCGTTTTTTTTGGTTACATACTCTCCGTCCTTACCGTTTCCACCGCGCCCACCCCTCCCGCCTTCGCCACCGCCACCGCCATGGGTGTATATTTCAATTCCTTTTTCATTTTCAATCCACCGGTAGATATAATTTCTTTTTGATGCAAGCTCTTTTACATTTACAAAATAAACCGCGCACCCAAGGTTGACATCAAATTCGTTGGTTATTTTAACCTGCAAATCTTTCCCAGCTGTACCATCCTTTCCATCCGTTCCGCTGCCGCCACTGTTTCCATCGCGTCCAAAAAGAGGCTTACCCCAATGATTAATGCCGCGGTGACCGTCTTTCCCACGCGCACCTGAAAAATCCAGCTTAAGGCGGGTGGTAAAATTTATGGGATACACCAATGTGTCCACAAGGTTTTTGCCCCATAACCTGCGCTGCTCAACCCTGATTTTTACAGCATACAAATTTTTGTCGGTGGGTCTATCGGTTATGGTTATTTTATTTCCCCATTTTTCCCCGCCTTCAACCGTAATCACAAAACGCGGGTTCATGTGCCGTATCTTTTTTTGTTTCCCGTCCTTTTTTTTAGTAGCACTAAATCCCACGTTGAACGTTTCACCATATGTTACCGTTTGCCCCGCTTTGGGTTCAATCATTACATCGGTAAATTTTTGAAACGATGGTATAGTGCTGAAAAAAGCAGTTGTTTTACCACAAACAAGCATTGCCGAAAAAAACAGCGTTAGAAAATAGTTTTTCATGATTTAAATGTTGATATTACTAAAACGCATCAAAAAACCAAATAGGGGGGCGTATTGGTTTATAACGGCAGCAGTTTACTGATAATCAGTTAAAATTATTCGCACAGCCTTCTTCCCTACTTACAGGTTTTGCTGTACATTTGCAGGCATACAGCAATCAAAAACATGAACAAATTATTTTATTTCCTTATTCCTGCCCTCATGCTTGCATCATGCGGTGGCGAAGAAAAAGCAACAGGTGAAAATGCTGAAGGCACGGATACAACCGAAATGACCGGCATGTACAAAGCCGGTGATGAAATTACGCCCGATGGGGCCATGGACAACCAGCAATTGCTTGAAGCCATGTTGGGCAAGGACAGTATGGAAGTAAAACTCACAGCCAAAATCAATTCGGTTTGCCAGGTAAAAGGTTGCTGGATGCGTTTGGACATGGGCGAAAAAGCCCAGGAACTCATGGTGCGTTTCAAGGACTACGCTTTTTTTGTACCCAAAGATGTTTCCGGTAAAAATGCAACGGTTCAGGGATGGATAAAAGTTGACACTTTAAGTGTTGAAGAACAAAAACACTATGCCGAAGACGAAGGACTTGCCAGGGAGGAAATTGAAAAAATTACCGAGCCCAGAGTTGAATTGACATTTGAAGCCAGCGGGGTTTTGATTAAGTAGTTCCAGGTATCTGGTTTCTGGTTTCATTTAGCTGGCGCCCTTGGGTATTCAAAATTTAAGATTTAAAAATTCACTATTCAAATCTGTGAATTGCTAGTTTTGAATCCGGGCCTTCGCCTTTTAATTCGCTTATTAGCTCATTTGCTACTTATAATAATAGCCTGTTCAATATCCCCATAAATATCTTCCACCTCTTCCAACCCAACGCTACAGCGTATTAACGACTGTGAAATATTTACGGCTTGCCTTTCTTCTTCTGTCAACTTACTATGCGTACTGGACGCGGGATGCGTAACAATTGATCGCGTGTCGCCCAAATTTGCGGAAATGCCAATCATTTTTAATGCGTTCAGGAACCTTACCGCACGGTTGTATCCGCCTGTTAGTTCAAACGTAACAATTCCTCCTCCAGCGCCCATTTGCGTTTTGGCTATAGCATACTGCGGGTGGCTTTCCAAATACGGGTACGATACTTTTTGCACTTCCGGATTTTTTCCAAGCAATTTTGCAACGGCCAGTGCATTTTCGCAATGTTTTTCGATGCGCAATTTTAATGTTTCAAGGCTTTTTGACAAAACCCAGGCATTGAATGGGGCCATGCTGGGCCCTGTACTGCGGCAAAACAAATAAATTTGATGGACAAGTTCTTTCTGGCCGCATACCACTCCGCCAAGCACCCTGCCCTGGCCGTCAAAATATTTTGTAGCTGAATGAATCACCAGGTCGGCACCAAAATCAATGGGAGTTTGAAGCACCGGGGTTGCAAAACAATTGTCAACCACCAGCAATAAATTATGTTTTTTACAAAAGTCAGCGGCTGCTTTCAGGTCCACCAGTTCCAATCCGGGATTGGTTGGTGTTTCAATGTAAAACAGTTTTGTTTTGGATGTGATAGCCTTTTCCCATTCATTAACGTTGGTGCAGCTAACGTAACGCGTGTGAATAGTCCATTTAGGCAAAATTTTCGTGAATACTGTATGCGTAGCACCAAAAACCGACCGGATGGACAAAATCTCATCACCCGAGCTCAACAATGCCGCCAGGGTTGAAAAAATAGCCCCCATACCCGATGCCATGGCGTAACCGGCTTCGGCTCCCTCAAGCGCACAAACCTTGTTTACAAATTCGTTCGTATTGGGGTTTGAGTAACGGCTGTAAATATCGTGTTCAATGGTTTCGTCAAAGGCCTCCTTCATTTGCTCGGCACTTTCAAACAAAAATGATGAAGTAAGATAAACCGGTACCGAATGTTCGTTACTTGATGAACGTTTTTGCTGTATGCGTACCGATTTGGTTTGTTTTTTCATACTTGTGTATCCCGTACCCGGCATCTTGTATCCGGTTGTTATTTGTTTTACCAGCGTGGTGTGTTCGTGACCTGTTTCTTTATTAGCCCATTAGCTTATTCCCACATTGGCCCATTATAAACTAATCGTATCAGCAGCCGTTTTTCGTTCCGTTATGGCCTTTCCGTTTACAAATATTGAGTAAGTGATTGCTGCTGTTTTTTCAAGCGTTTTTGCCACGCTGCAGTACTTCCCGATTGACAAATCAACGGCTTGCATCACTTTATCGGTGTTGATTCGCTCTCCCTCAAAATAAAAATCAACCTGAATGGTTTTGAACAGCGAGGGCACTTCCCTGGGGTCGCGCACCGCATTCACATGCATTTTAAACGAACCGAATTCCTGTTTTTTCTTTTTCAGAATATTGACTACGTCAATGCCGCTGCATCCGCCCAAACCAGCCAACAGCATTTCCATGGGACGCATGCCTGTTTCCTCACCACCTATTGCCGGTGATGCATCCATGTGAACCTCGTTACCGGTTTCATTTACCGCTTTAAAACGGAACGCAGGAAAATGTTCAACTATAACTTGCATTTTAAAAATTAGCTTCTATAAAATTCAGCATTTTGGTGTATAAGTGGTAACGTGTTAACCCACCGGCTATGCCGTGGTTTTTGTTCGGGTAAAAAAACATGTCAAATTGCTTATTGGCTTTAATAAACGCATTGGTAATTTCAAGGCTGTTTTGGTAATGAACATTATCATCAGCCGTGCCGTGTACCAGCAATAACCTGCCTTTTAACTTAGTTACGTGGTTGATGGGGGAATTGTCATCGTATCCATTGGCATTCTCCTGCGGTTTACGCATAAAACGTTCGGTGTAAATATTGTCATAATAACGCCAGTTGGTAACGGGTGCCACCGAAATTCCGGCCTTGAAATAGTCGGCCCCTTTGGTCATGCACAACAACGTCATGTATCCGCCATAACTCCAACCCTGCACACCAATGCGTGAAGGATCAACAAACGCATATTTTGCCAGGTATTTAGCCGTTTCAATCAGGTCTTCGGTTTCGTATTTGCCCAATTGCATGTACGTGCATTTTTTAAATGTTGCGCCACGGTACATGGTGCCGCGCGGGTCAACACAAAATACCAGGTACCCCTTTTGCGCCAGTAATTGATGCCAGCCATAATTCATACTGCCCCATGCGTCCAGCACCTCGTTGTGTCCGGGCCCGCCATAAAATGTGAGATAAACAGGATATTTTTTATTCGCGTCAAAATTGGCCGGTTTAATCATCCAGGCATTTAACTCATTTCCTTGCGAGGTTTTAAAGGTGAGGAATTCTTTTTTTGACAAATTGTATTTTGCCAGGTTGGCTACCAGAACTGCATTGTCTTCCAACACCTTCAATTCTTTTCCATCGGCCGTATGAAGCGTTATATACAACGGAACATTGGCCGAAGAGTTGTAATTCATAAAATACTTCATCCCTTTGCTGAATGTGGCATCGTTTGTGCCTTTACGCTTTGATAATTTTGTTTTACCCGAACCGTCAAGTTTAATCCTGAAAATTTCCTTTTGGGTTGGTCCTGACTCAGCCGAGGCATAATAAACCCAGCCGCCTTTTTCATCCAGTCCTTTCAATTCAATAACGTCCCAGTTCCCTTTGGTAATTTGGGTCTCTTTACCGGCATAATCAACTTTCCATATGTGATTATAGCCGTCTTTTTCACTGGTGCGTATAAAGCCTTCCTGGTTATTTAGGAAAATCAAATCATCGGTAATTTCCACATACGTTGTGCTGGTTTCGGTATAAAACGGTTTAAGCTCAGGCATGGCCGGCTTAACATCAACCATGCAATACTCCAGTTTGTTCTGGTGGCGGTTCATGCGCAATACAACCAAATAGCCTTTTTTAGGGTCCCAGGCCATGCGCGGCAAATAAATATCTGCATCGGTGCCGGTTGAAATATTCTTTGTGGTTTTTGTTGCCAGTGAATAAAGATGGATGCTTATTTTGGAATTGTCCTCACCCGCCTTAGGATATTTATAGGTATAGCGTTCAGGATAAAGTGAACCGTATTTATCAAACTGGAATTCCTTTACATTGGATTCATCAAACTTATAGTAAGCAATTTCGGTGCTGTTCGGGCTCCAGTAAAATCCTTTGGTAATGGAAAACTCCTCTTCATAAACCCAATCAGTTGTACCGTTAATAATGGCGTTACGTTTACCATCGTTGGTTACCTGCACTTCTTCGCCCGTTTTAAGGTCTTTGTAAAAAATGTTGTTGTGACGCACAAACGCCACCTTTTGTCCGTCAGGTGAAATATCGGCCAACTGCTGCGGGCCTTTTGCCGTGTCGGCCAGCAATGAAATGGCTTTGTTTTTTAAATCGTATATATAATAGGTAGCGGTAAATGACCTGCGGTAAATATAATCGGTACCCGTTGTAAGCAGCAACTTTGTTTCATCGCTGTTGAATTCATAACTGTCAAACTCCAGTGGCGAGCCGTCAACCATTACCTCCTTACCTGCAAGAATGGTGGCCACTTTTTTAAATGTTTTGAACGAATATTTATTGATCACAAGGTTCCCGTCTTCTTTTTCCAACACCGAATAATGTTCACCATCGTTCATGGAAGCCACCTCATCAACATTTTTTTGGTAAAACGCAGGTGAGGCCCAAACCGTTGCAACATCAAGTTGTTGTGCTTTTAATGACAAAGCAATTATACCTGCAAACAATACATACAAAACCTTTTTCATACCGGGGAACTTTAAGCCGTAAATGTATGAAATTATTGAGATTTAAAAATTCAGAAATTCAAAATTCAGGATTACACGCAATCTTTAAATTTTGAAGTTTAGATCACAATGGAAAATGCCTGAAAAAGGAAGGAATCAATCATAAACAGGATTATTGAATTCCTCAACGGTGCGCGGGATACGGGGCGTTTTTAGTTTGCCCGACTCAATTTGCTTCATCACATCCTCAATCACCTTATCACTGTAATAGGGATCATAGGTAAGTTTAAGATTGGCCCCTCCAAGACGTGAAACCGATTGCCACATGACCGCTTTAAGTCCACCCTGGTATTTTTCAATGATTTCATAGGTAGTTATACCAGCCTGGCGGTAAACAAGCTTATTGAATACCTGGCCTTCACGTAAACTCATGTCCTTAACAATGTCCGAAAACGAACTGAATAATTTTTCACGCTCAGCCTTGAGGTATTTTTTCTTGTCGCGTTTTTTACCCATGGCCACAAGTGAATTGTCAATTTCGCTGTTCAGGTCACGAATGAAATTTGCCAGCGAAATGGTTTTTAATACATAGCTTTTTGTTCGGGCGTAGTTTGAAGCATATGCCTTGCGGCTTGTTTTAATGGTAAGCTCAGGCAGCATATAAGGTTTAAGCAATGAATCGGGCATTTCAGTTGAATTTGACCGATGGCGTTTAAAAAATCCCTGGGAAAAACAGGCTTGTACCGAGAATACTCCCATTAACAAGACAAGTGAAAGTATTTTAACGAAACTCATGGTATTGTTGCCTTTTAAACGTTTTCCAATATACAAAAGTTATAGGAACCCAGGCAATTTCAATACGCTTTTAACAGATTTTAATCAGCGCTTTTAAGCCTGTTGGTACGCCAGTTACTGGTTTTTTGAACAGGTATATTTCCCGGGTTGATTGCTGAGGCGCCCGGTGTAAATAAACCGGCAAATACGCCAATGGCAGCAACCTCCTCAGTGGAATCAAGTGTTTGTTCAAGCAAGCCGGGCCTGAAATACATGGGTACAAAATTGGTATCAAAATCGCCTTTTATAAAGGCCTCATGTTCAAGTGCGAACCTGCAAAAACCCAGGGTTGTTTCCACTCCAAAAATTTTATAGTCGGCAATGGCCCTCAGCATTTTTTTGCGCGCCTCTTCACGCGTATTGCCATGGGTAACCAGTTTGGCAATCATAGGGTCATAATAAATTGGAATTTCCATACCTTGCTGGTATGCATCGTCAACCCTAACCCCATTACCGCGCGGTACCTGGTAAACTTCAAGGGTTCCTATATCGGGTAAAAAGTTATTGGCAGGATCCTCGGCATAAACCCTTATTTCAATGGCATGACCGTTAATTTTCAGATCTGCCTGCATAAAACTTAATTTTTTGCCACGTGCCACTTCTATTTGTTCCCGCACAAGGTCAATGCCGGTTATCATTTCGGTTACCGGGTGTTCAACCTGCAGGCGGGTGTTCATTTCAAGAAAATAAAAATTATGTTTATCATCAAGCAAAAACTCAACAGTGCCTGCGCCAACATAGTCGCATGATTTGGCAACCATCACAGCACATTCACCCATTTTTTTGCGTAACCCGGGCGTCAATACGCTAGAAGGCGCTTCTTCCACTACTTTTTGATGCCTGCGTTGTATGCTGCATTCGCGTTCGAATAAATAACAACAGTTGCCATGTTTGTCAGCCATAACCTGTATTTCAATATGGCGGGGTTTGGTCACAAATTTTTCAATAAAAACACTTCCATCGCCAAATGAATTCACCGCTTCACTTACAGCACGTTCATATTGCTCTTCAAATTCATTGTCGTTCTGCACCAGTCGCATTCCTTTTCCCCCACCACCGGCCGATGCTTTGATTAAAACCGGGTAACCAATTTTGCCTGCAATGGACCGGGCCTCTTTTAAATCGGTAATGGCCCCATCGGTACCCGGCACCAACGGAATATTGTATTTTTTGGCTGCTTCTTTTGCAGCAAGCTTGCTGCCCATTATTTCCATGCTTTCGGGTTCGGGACCAATAAAATTGATCCCGGCCTTTTTGGCCTTGCGGGCAAATTCGGCATTTTCGGAAAGGAAACCATAGCCCGGGTGAATACCCTGCGCCCCAGTTTTTTTACAGGCATCCAGTATTTTTTCATGCACCAGGTAGCTTTCTTTGCTGGGCGCTTCGCCAATAAAAACAGCTTCATCGGCATACTCCACAAAAGGTGCGCCTGCATCGGCCGTACTGTAAACAGCCACTGTTTTTATTCCCATTTCACGGCAGGTGCGCATTACACGCAACGCTATTTCGCCACGGTTGGCTACAAGTATTTTTTCCATTTTATTCAATTAATTTAATAAACTCGGCCTCAACACACGAGTTTGTTATAAGTGCGTTAGCCCGATCACCGTTACCAGGTTTGCGTTCATAATTCCCAATAAGCGAGTCAAGCATGGTATACATCGAATTGATTCCTGCATTGTCCATGGTAAGTTTTGTATTAAATTTCACTTTAACACCCGGAGCGTATTTTTGCAAAGGTTTGTTTTGTATAAATAAATAATATCCTTTGTATTGATCAACCCTGGCATAATTAGCCGTAGTGTTTTTAGCGAGCTCAACCCTGGTTTTAAAATGAATGGCCACAGCGGTTTTTCCATCGCGCGTAATAATACCGTTAATTTCCTTTCCGGGTTGTTTGTATTTTTTGTTCCTGGATTTTCTGATAGCGCTTTTCGCCAGGGCATCAACCGGTTTATGTATACCTTCAATATATTGAGGTATGCTCGGTCCGGGATAGGAAGTGAATTCTTTTTTTGTTGCAAGGGTGCATACGGTGTCATACTCCCGTTCCGGCAAAGCACATACGTAAATACCTATACCCAATTGTCGTTCCACATTGGCCAAAACGGCCGGGGTTGGCATGCAGGGTTTGCCAACAGGTATAAATGATAAAAAAGGCAACGCAATAAGCAAAATAATCCGGTTCACGCGGGTAAATATAAAGAATTAAGGCCTTTGGCTATCCTGGCTGCCAGTTTTTCGTATCTTATTGGCATCGAGCATTAAAAAAATGACAAAAATTCAGCGACAGGCAGTAAAAATCGGTAAAAAAGCCCTAATTATGCGACTGGCATTTTTATTGAAAAGAGGTGCCTGTTTAAAAATTGAATATTTATGGCAAACATTAAACCACTAGCAGACAGAGTGCTGATTGAGCCGGCCGAAGCCGAAAGCAAAACAGCCAGCGGAATTATTATTCCCGATACAGCAAAAGAAAAACCCATGCGCGGCAAAGTTGTAGCCGTTGGCTCAGGTAAAAAAGACGAGCCCATGACCGTTAAAATTGGCGATCATGTTTTATATGGAAAATATTCGGGTACCGAAATACAGGTTGATGGAAAAGATTACCTGATCATGAAGGAATCGGATATTTATGCGATTGTGTAGTATTGAGAACAGCGTACAAAAAAGATACGGGGCCGTAAAGGCCGCATTTTTGTACAATCATCAAACACCTCATACAATTTACACCGAGAATAACGTTAGCATTCACAACACCAAATACACTACACGCATTTTACACACCCACCCATCTAACTCGCTACTTTGTACTAAAAAACAAAACTAAGTTCAACCAAAAAATTAAATCATATGTCAAAAGAAATAACCTTTAACATCGAATCGCGTGATGCCTTAAAAAAAGGTGTTGACACCCTCGCAAACGCGGTAAAAGTCACCCTGGGTCCTAAGGGACGCAATGTGGTAATTGAAAAAAAATTCGGAGCACCGATTGTAACCAAGGACGGAGTTACCGTGGCCAAAGAAATTGAACTGGCCGATACGGTTGCCAACATGGGCGCACAAATGCTTAAGGAAGTTGCAAGCAAAACAGCCGATGTGGCTGGTGACGGAACTACTACCGCTACTGTTCTTGCACAGGCTATTGTGACCGCAGGATTGAAAAATGTTGCTGCAGGCGCCAATCCCATGGATTTAAAACGTGGTATTGATAAAGCAGTAGCGGCTGTTGTTGCCGATTTAAAAAAACAATCGCAATTGGTTGGTGACGACAATAAAAAAGTTGAACAGGTTGGTACCATTTCAGCCAATGGTGACAATGCCATCGGGAAATTGATTGCCGAAGCCATGGCAAAAGTGGGTAAAGAAGGTGTAATTACTGTTGAAGAAGCAAAAGGCACCGAAACTGAAGTAAAAACCGTTGAGGGTATGCAGTTTGACCGCGGTTACCTTTCAGCATATTTTGTTACCAATGCCGAAAAAATGATTGTGGAAATGGATAAACCATACATCCTCATCAGCGAGAAAAAGATTTCAAGCATGAAAGACATTCTTCCGCTATTGGAACAGGTTGCACAGTCGGGCCGTCAATTATTAATTATTGCCGAAGATGTGGACGGTGAAGCGCTGGCTACTTTGGTGGTAAACAAATTGCGTGGCGCATTAAAAATAGCTGCTGTAAAAGCACCAGGGTTTGGCGACAGGCGCAAAGCCATGCTTGAAGACATTGCTATTTTAACAGGCGGAACCGTTATTTCAGAAGAACAAGGCTATAAACTTGAAGCGGCCGATTTGAGTCACCTGGGTCAGGCTGATAAAATTACCATTGATAAAGACAATACAACCATTGTGAACGGTGCCGGAAAAGCAGCTGACATTAAAGGACGCTGTGCGCAAATTAAAGCGCAAATTGACCAAACCACCAGTGATTATGATAAAGAAAAACTGCAGGAACGTTTGGCAAAACTTTCGGGCGGTGTTGCCGTGCTGTATGTAGGCGCAGCTACCGAAGTTGAAATGAAAGAGAAAAAAGACCGCGTGGATGACGCTTTGCATGCAACGCGTGCAGCCGTTGAAGAAGGTATTGTTCCCGGTGGCGGCACTGCTTATATTCGTGCCATTGCAAGTTTGGATAAGGTTAAAACCGAAAATGAAGATGAAAAAATTGGTATCGAGATTATCCGCAAATCACTTGAAGCGCCTTTGCGCCAGATTGTGGAAAATGGCGGGCTTGAAGGCAGTGTTATCGTGAACAAAGTTCGCGAAGGGAAAGATGACTACGGATTCAATGCAGCCACCGAGCAGTACGAAAACATGTTTAAATCAGGTGTAATTGATCCAACAAAAGTTTCACGTGTTGCATTGGAAAATGCGGCATCAATTGCCAGCATGATTCTGACTACCGAGTGTGTACTTGCCGAGAAGAAAGAGAAAAAAGCTGCTCCTGCAATGCCAGGCGGTGGAATGGATGATATGTACTAGTACTGAGACCGGAAGCGGAACGGCTTTTAGGAAACAGTTTTGTACGCATATTGCAATACCGGCAACAAGCCTCAAACAACTAACAAAAATCCCCGGGTTAATGCCTGGGGATTTTTTTTGGCAAGTCTTTTTTTTCAACAAAAATTCTTTCCTGAGAAACAAAGGATCTCATTTTTGGAAAAAACCGGTCTTTCGCTTTACTCTTCATCAAAAAAATAAAGCAGATTCTTCGTGCTTTAGGAAGGTTTTGGCTTCAGGAGCTTTTATACTTTACAAACATATGCAGCCATAAACTTCTTGCCAGCCTGAATGTATATGGCATAAGCACCATCATAACAACAGCAACGATTGATAAAAATGTCCAGGTGTAAATAAACACACTCCCGTAAAACAACGTAAAGGCAATCCACCCGACAACAAAAATACCCACGTTAAGAATATAGGAAACATACATGGCCCCATAAAAAAAACCTACTTCCATTTCAATTGGCCGGCCACATACCGGGCAATGTTCATTTGTATCAACAAGTTCCCTGTAATTTTTCGGCCAGCTTTTCTTAAAAATTTTTCCCATCCGGCAATGCGGGCACTTCATGGCAAATACACTGTGAATCCAATTGGGACTTTTTGTGTAACGGGTTTTGTCGGGCTCCATGGTACGGAGCAAAATACACGAAATACTATGAGTGCGCAATTGATTTCTATCAGCGTGCGGAAATCAATAACTTGTACGAACGTTTGTTATCAACGACAAGTGAATATACTCCTGCCGGTAACTGCCCGATATACAACCGTTCGCTTCCATTCAAATGCTCTTTGTTTATCACATTGTCGCCAAGACCGTTGCGTATAATCAAGACCGTATATTTCCCGTTCACGGTAATATAATCGGTTGCAGGGTTCGGATAAATTGTCAAGGTATTTTCATCACCTGTTTCATTTAACCCTGTAATGGTTATGTTCTGACAAAACAAGGCATTGCAACCCGAGTCAGAAATTGCATTCAAACAAACATAAAAACTTCCGGGGCCGGGGAATGTAAACGAAGTGTCGGTGGCGGTTGAAGTCCCAAGTCCATCAAAAT
>DASPJQ010000527.1:0-1067 GCA_035628535.1 Flavobacteriales bacterium
TGCAGAATGCTGCTATTGCCTTTAACTGGTATAAAAAATATTTTGGTTTTTCTGCTATTGTGTTTGAAGATAAAGCTTGTGCTGCTTTGATGACTCGGTATACCGGCGGTGATGTGCAACAGCGTTATGCTGTCCTTGCAATGAACATGCAAGGAGGCGGAGGCTTTGAAATTTGGCAATACACAAGCCGTACTCCTTCTGCACCAAAAAAAGCCTTTCAGTTAGGTGATACCGGCGTAAACACTGTCAAATTAAGGTCAAAAGATATTCTGGCTGCTTACCAGTTATTAAAGGGCGATGGATCTGCGATGGTTACACCAATTAGTGACGGACCGTGCGGCATCAAGCATTTTTATGTAAAGGACCCTTTTGAAAATCATTTCGAAATAACAGAGGATACCTATTGGTTTGCTAAAAACGGACACCCTGTGGGTGGCGTTTGTGGTGTTGTGATTGGAGTTAGTAATATAGAAAAGGCGGTTCAATTCTATCAAAACATTTTGGGTTATAACATGGTTTTGTTTGATAAGGAAGATGTATTTGATGAGTGGGAACAATTGGCTGGTGGTAAAAAAAGGGTACGAAGAGTTGTGCTTCAACATCGCGAAAAATACAGTGGGCCTTTTAGCCGTTTATTGGGTCCAACCACTATAGAACTGGTTGAAGCGAAGGAAGGTTTTACAAATAAAATTTTTGAGGACCGTTATTGGGGCGACTTAGGATTCATTCATGTTTGCTATGACGTAAATCGAATGAAAGAGCTGGGTAAAGTTTGTGAAAAAGCAGGTTATGGCTTTACAGTAAATAGTGAAAGCAGTTTTGACATGGGAAAGGCAGCAGGACATTTTTGTTATAACGAAGACCCGGACGGCACATTGATAGAGTATGTTGAAACCCACAAAGTGCCGATATTGAAAAAGATTGGCTGGTACCTGGATTTGCGCAAAAGAAAAACCATCAAACCTTTGCCCGACTGGATGGTGAAGTGTATGGGATTGGGAAAGAAGTCTCTGGAGTTGGCAGGACAATAATATGCTCATAGATGGCATGGATGAACACAGATATTT
>DASPJQ010000528.1:0-1503 GCA_035628535.1 Flavobacteriales bacterium
GCTTATAAGCGGTTTCAATTTCTTTTACAGCCGGGCCTTCCGCGCTGTATTCAAACAATTGGTAAAAACCAGTTGTTTTTTTCATAATTGGGTAGGCTAATTTGCGTAATCCCCAGTGTTCTTCGTGCAAAATTTTAGCACCTGAGTCTTTGATTACCTTTTTGAACTTGCCTACTGCTTCCTTTGCCTGTTCTTCAGACAAAACGGGAGTTAAAATGAAAACAGTTTCGTATCGGTTCATATATATAAAATAAGGGTTGCGAAGGTACAATTATTCCCCGTAAAATAGGCCTTATTGAACAATAAATTATTTCTTTTTAATTAGCTGATCGTCAGGCATATTCATGGCGAACTTTGTTTTAAACTCTTCTTTGCTCATTTTCAAAATTTTAACTTTCATTACAACATCTTCCAGGGGCTTGGAGGCTACACCAACTTTAACATCAGCAATCTTATCAACAACATCCATTCCTCCAACCACCTCACCAAAAGCGCTGTAATTCCCGTCCAAATGGGCAGCCCCGCCAACCGTTTTATATACTTCGCGTTCCTCTGCGCTAAACTTAAACTTTGTTCGGGTGCTCCAGGTTGAGTCCACAGCCCGGGCATATTTTTTCATTATTACGTTTGCGCTATCTTTTTTTCCGCTCATTAAAAAACGCAGGTAATCATTTTTATCCTTTACGTTTTGTTTTTGATAGAGCATTTTATAAAAAATATTTTCCTTCAGCCAACCGTTAATCCGGTCTTCGGCCCCATCCAGTTCCCTGTCTGTAAATACCTTTCCCTGTACAATGTAAAACTGGCTCCCACTGCTCTCCTGGCTTGGGTTAACCGCATCGCTCTCCCGGGCAGCGGCTAAAACACCACGTTTGTGCATGTGTTTAATTTCGGCTGGTATCGTATATCCCGGCCCACCTTCGCCAACAGAGTCCTTTTTTTCAGGTCTGGCTGAGTACGGGTCGCCACCCTGTATCATAAAAGCCTTAATAACCCTATGAAACGTTGTTCCGTCATAATAACCCTTTTTGGCAAGTTTCAAAAAATTCTTACTGTGTTTAGGAGTATCTTTATACAGTACAACGTATATCTCCCCGAATTTTGTACTTATTTCAATGACTTCAACTTTTTTGGCATAATTCTGCAGTGTCAAAAACAAAAAAAACGCTATGGCAAAGTACTTCACAATATTAAATTTTTAAATCCTTAATTCCTGGGGCGTTCCCCGCAATAATTTTTAAACCAAAAATTTTTATGCCTTGGGGTCGGGCTATCGCCTCCCCTTCTTACTTTTAATTTTAAAAATCCGGTTGCTGCAGGGTACCGGCTCTATTCCTAACGCACACTTTCTTTATTCTGTGTACCGTTCTTCGTACTTTGTACTTTGTACTTTGTACTATCTACATACTCAATAACACACTACGTTTGCAGCACCCCTACATTATAAGGTCGTTCAGCTTGGGCATTGTTCGCCATTTCAATTCCCATTGAAATTACCTTACG
>DASPJQ010000529.1:0-2913 GCA_035628535.1 Flavobacteriales bacterium
GGATGCATCACCCAGCATAATGACCGAATCGTCAATTTGCAATTCGGCATGCATGATGGAGCCGTCAGGCATATCATACCGCCTGAGCTCCTTTGCATCAAAAATCACATTCATGAGATCAATGAATTTTTGCGCACCCTTTACAATAAAATAAGGTGAAACCGAATTGTATCCATTTGGCTTGAACTGGCTGTTCATGGTTTTTATTTTTTTTACTGTATAAAGTTATTGTTTTTAACGGGATGAATTCAACCGGTAAACTCCCCAGTCAAAATTCGGAATTTAAAATACAAAATTTAAATTAATTCCTGTAACGCTTCACGCCTGAATAGCCTGAACTTTGCAGGTCAAAATGCCGGAAGACAAAACCGATATATTGACCGCATTGATAAAACTGGGCACGATAGCAGGGAGCTCACTCCTGCTGTTTTACCTGTTGTTTTACATGCTCAAAACATGGTCGCGCAAACAAAAGCATTATATACCGGCCCTGGTTGAAAAACATTTCCACCTGTCAGGTTTCCTGCTTGTATTAAGCATGGCCTTTTTAAGTGCATGGCCCGGTTTTAAAGGCAGCGTTCAACCATACGCTTACGGCATTGTAAGCCATGCCGCAAAAATTGCCCAGCTGGCCGCATTCGGTTATTTCATCATCCATACGGTTTCATTCCTGTTTGAGCTGCTTATAAAGTATTATGAAAAAAAATCGTACAAGGACTATACCCTGCGCAGGGCCAAAACAAAATTCATACTCATAAAACGCATACTGCACATTGTTGTTATCATTGTTGTTACAGCTTCTATCATCTCCACTTTTGAACAGGCCCGGCAGTTGGGCACCACGCTAATGGCATCGGCCGGTATTGCGGGAATTGTGATTGGTTTTGCCGCGCAAAAAAGTTTGGGCACTTTGTTCAGCGGGATACAGATTGCCATTACGCAGCCCATAAAACTTGACGATACCGTGGTAGTGGAAAACCAGTTCGGCACCATTGGTGAAATTACATTGACGTATGTTGTTGTAAATACCTGGGACGGCAAAAGGCTTATAGTCCCCATCAATTATTTTCTTGAAAAAACGTTTGAGAACTGGACACGCATTTCACCCGAAATTGTGGCCCAGGTCAAAGTTTATTCTGATTATACCTTGCCGGTTGCCGATGTACGTAAAAAAGTTGAAGAGTGGCTTACCGATAATCCGTTGTGGGACAAACGCAGGTGGAATGTATTGGTAACCGGCAGTGACGATAAAACCATGACCGTACGTGCCACCATGAGCGCAAAAGATTCGGATGACGCCTGGGACCTGGAGTGCCAGATACGGGAAAAACTCATTACCTATATACAGGAAAACTATCCGGCAAGTCTCCCGGTTTCACGGTTAAGAGAACTACACAACAACCATAAATAAAGAATTTTCGAATTTTTGAATTTAAGCCCTACTCTCCTGCCTGCGCTTGATGCCCAGTCTTTCAAGACTTTTAAAATCAGTAATTTAACATTTGTTAGTAATTTTTATAACACAGTACTATGCATTACAAGTTACCTAAGCATATCTTTGTCCCATTAATTTAAAACGACATGAAGCGAACGATTACCACATGGGCTCTGGGCCTTTTAATGTTGCCTGTACCGGCACAACAAAACGATAAGAAACTTACCGCGGAATTTGACAAAATACTTGCCGAATACATTCAACCCAATGAGCCAGGCGCAACCGCCATTGTGACCAAAAAAGGAAAAATAATTTATCACCAGGCCATGGGCATGGCTAACCTTGAACATGCCATTCCCATGAAAACCGAAACGGTTTTCCGCATTGGGTCCATTACCAAGCAATTTACGGCCGTTGCCATTTTGCAGTTAATGGAACAAGGCAAACTGAATTTGCAGGATGAGATCACCAAATTTATTCCTGACTACCCTGCCCAGGGCCGCACCATTACGGTTGAACACTTACTCACCCACACCAACGGCATACAAAGTTTTACCAGTATGAAAGATTACGTACAGCGTATGGCGCTTGACCTTACTCCTGCCGAAATGATTGACCATTTTAAACGCGAAGCCATGCATTTTGACCCGGGCACACAGTTTGAATACAACAACTCCGGTTATTTTTTACTAGGTTATATTATTGAAAAAGTAAGCGGGAAAACCTACCGCGAGTATATTGAAGAAAATTTTTTCAAACCGCTTGGCATGACCAATTCATTGTACGGAAGCAATGTGCGCCTGGTGCCAAACCGTGCGGGTACCTACAGCAAAACGGTTGCTGGTTTTGAAAACGCCTCGTACATAAGCATGACACAACCTTTTGGTGCAGGCTCCATCATGAGCACGGTTGAAGACCTGTCAAAATGGAATGCTGCTTTGCATGCAGGAAAACTCATTAAAAAAGAAACGTTGCAAAAAGCGCACACCAGCTATAAATTATTAGATGGGTCAAAAACCGGTTACGGTTACGGGTGGAATTTTGGTTATGTACAAGGCAGCGCAACAATTGAACACGGTGGCGGCATTAACGGTACACTTACCATGGCCCTTTATTTACCCAAAGAAGATGTTTTTGTTGCGGTTTTTTCCAACTGCGATTGCGGTGAGCCAGGGGCTATCGCTACAAAACTGGCAGGTTTGGCCATAGGCAAACCGTACAACCTAAAGGAAATTTCATTGGAGAATTTAGAACAATACACCGGTGTATATGAGAACGCCAAGGGCGAACAGCGCGTAATCACTGTTACGGAAAACAAGCTGTACTCGCAACGTGGCAAAGCGCCTAAATACCCGGTAAAACCGTATGAAAAGGACAAGTTCTTTTTTGACGGTGACGTGACCACGCTTGAATTTATACGCAACACCAGGGGTGAAATTGAAAAAGTCACCCTGAACAGCCGCCAGGCCAGCGAGGAT
>DASPJQ010000530.1:0-4684 GCA_035628535.1 Flavobacteriales bacterium
TATACAGTGGCCTTTTTGCACCGGCAAACGTAATTTCCTTTTTTTTCATGTTGTAGGTGCAAATGGCGGCATCCATTCCGTCATTGGTGGCAATTTCACCGTGTTGCCTGAGCGTTTCCTGCAATTTTTTATCCAACTGTCCCAGAATTTTTGCCGGACTTGTTATTCCCGAGAAATTTACGATCTGGTTAAGCAGGGAGTTGCCTATTACGGTCATTAACGCACCTGGTACGCCATGACCCGTACAGTCAAGTGCAGCAATTACCGCGTCATCGCCCTGTTGTGTATACCAGTAAAAATCACCACACACAATGTCTTTCGGTTTGTACAGAATGTAGGATTGTTCAAACACGCGCGTGATCATTTGGTCAGACGGAAGGATGGACTGCTGGATGCGCTTGGCATAGCTGATGCTGTCTTTAATTTCTCTGTAGGCGTGTTCCAGTTTAATTCCTTTTTCCAGCACTTCCTTGGTACGTTCCCGCACCTTGGTTTCCATTTCATCGGCATAAGTCCTCAAACTATCGCGCATGTTAATGAGCGCATTGCCCAACACATCGTTATCGCTAAGTTTATCATAGGTGACTGATAAATTACCACTACCGATTTCATTCGCAAATTCAGATGTTTTGGCAAAGCTATCGGAAAGAATATTTACCGCATGGGCCATTTCACCAATCACATTTTCCTTGACCTCAATTTTCTCATTGGTAAGCTCACCTTTGCTCAATTGCTGAACAATGTCTTTCATTTTTACCACCGGTTTCTTGATGGCATTGGAAATAAAATATACGGCAAAAATCACAAACAGGAACAACACCACCGAAGCCACCAGCATAATGGTCATGAGTTTGTATGTATCGGCTTCAATCTTCTGTTTCATGTTATCGGCTTCCTCGCGGTTCCTTTTAATGATTTTGTTGAGTTGTTTCATTATGGATGCTGTACGCGGCAACACGTCATTTTCAATAATTGCCTCACAGCCCAGTTTTTTTATGGGTATTTCGTAATCGTCAGTTGAAGCAAGCGTTTCCATAATTTCTTCCTCAACCACCAATAAATCATTGAACTTATTAAACACAGAACGTAAACTATCACGATCGGCTTTTTTATCCAGTTTGGTTAAAAAAACATCCAGCTCTTTTTTTAGTTTAGGATAGCGGGTTTTATGAATGGCCACGAGCTGCTGTTTGTCCTCCTCACTGTATTTCAAATACGTCCAATTGGTCGCATACATTTTTGACTCGGTAACCATGAGGTTGAATTTTTCCAGCGATTCTATGTACGGGTTAATGACCTCCGTCATTTTGGCAATCGTATTCTTGCTTGCTGTAATCAAATAGAAATTGAAACCAACATTGGCAAGCACAACGCCAATTAGTACAATAAACGCTATGGTAACGTTTTTAAAACCCGTACCTGAGTAAGTTTTTTTCATGCCAACGTGTAGTCCTGCGTAACTTAAGTGAACCAAAATAATAATTATTTCAAAGTGAAATCCAATTTGCTGGCGTATCATGGGTATATTTTGATCAAAACCAATAATTTTATTGAATAAAACATATATTTGTGACATGCGCGGGAGTATTATGTTTACGTTATTTGGCTTTTGTACCAATGCAACTGTATTGATCATTTTGTTCCTCAGCCTGTCAACCCAAGCTCTTGCCCAGGAACCTGACACAACCAAAAAAGACACCCTTGATTTTTATGACATGTCGCTTGAACAGTTGCTTACACTTAAAGCACATGGGGTTCCAACTGAAATGGAGGCTTTGTTAAATTCCTTAATATCAGTAGCTTCAAAAAAACCACTTTCGGCACGCGAATCACCCAGCATTATCACGCAGGTTACCGAAGAAGAAATAAGAAATTCAGGCGCCCGCGATCTGATTGATGTGTTGAGGCTTGTTCCCGGACTTGATTTTGGGGTTGACGTTGAGGGCGTAGTGGGCATAGGCGTTAGGGGTAACTGGGCCCATGAAGGAAAAGTATTGTTGTTGATTGATGGGCAGGAAATGAACGAAATCATGTTTGCCACAACCCAATTCGGCAACCATTACCCTGTAGACCAAATCAAAAAAATTGAAATTATCCGCGGTCCCGGTTCAGCCATTTATGGTGGCTTTGCTGAATTTGGTGTAATCAATATTGTGACGCGCCAGGGTGGCGACATTAACGGTGTTTCGCTTTCGGGAATCTACGGCCAAATGGAAAACGATTTTGGACACAGAAACGTTAACCTGGCCGTTGGGCAAAAAATAAAGGATTTTGAATATAGTATACAAGGTACAATAGGTGAGGGTAACCGTAGCGACCAGGATTATACTGATTTTGACAGCACCACGCATAATATGGGTAATGGCAATTCAAAACTGGACCCAAAATTCTTTAACGTGGGCATGTCATGGAAGGGATTAAGCTTTAGAGGTATCGGTGATTTTTACAGAACAACCCAGCAAGATGCATACGGTGTAAGCGCGCCCATTTCCTATGCCGAAACGTATTACTCAAAGTTTTTTGAGTTGAAATATGCATGGAAACTCAATGACAAGTTTACACTGACCCCGCGTGTCAATTTCAAACAACAAACACCCTGGAGCACACAGCCCATTGATTCGGTTGTTGAGGCCTTTATAAAAACGGCCAACCGGATGACCGGGAACCTGACTGCTTCCTATAACATTAACCGTTACGTGAATGTGGTTTTTGGGGGCGAGGCATTCCAGGATATAGCCAAAGACGAAGTTGACAGCAGCTTTTTTTCCAATGGTGAAAGCACTGTAACATACTTTAACTACGCATTTTTTACGCAGGGTTTGGTAAAAACAAGGCTGGTAAACATTATTCTCGGAGCGCGGTATGATAAACACAATGTTTATGGCGATGCGTTTGTTCCGCGCGTGGGTTTCACAAAAAAATTCACGAAGTTTCATTTCAAAGCACTTTACAGCAATGCGTTCAGGGCGCCTTCCATTGAAAACATCAATGCTGCATACAATGGTGAAATCAAGCCCGAAAAAACCCAGGTTATTGAGGTGGAAGCGGGTTACCAGGTGACCCGTAAGTCGTTCCTTACGCTCAATTTTTACGATATTACCACAAAAGATCCAATTGTTTATTATTATGATACGGTTAACCTGGCTGACACGTATACAAATTTTGGTGAGTCGGGTACACGGGGTATTGAAGCCGAATACCGGGTTAAACAGCGGTGGGGATATGTTACCCTGAATTATGCATTTTACACGGTTGAGGGTAAAAAAAGCATTGAGGATTACGCCATTCCTGACGATGAATCGGCTTTGCTTGCTTTTGCCAATCACCGCGTAAACCTAAACGCTTGTTTCAATGTGGGTAAAATGCTTTCCATTTCACCAACTGTTTCGTTTTATGGTCCACGTTATGGATACACGCACCAGGACACAACGTACACTTCGGTAGTAGAGAAATTACCAGCCACAACGTTAATTAATTTGTTTATCAAGTTCACGCCCGTTAAAGGGGTTAGCCTTGGTTTCGGAGTGTATGATTTGCTGAACGAAAAATTCAGATTCATTCAGCCTTACAACGGGTACCATGCACCATTGCCTGGCCCGTCACGTGAATTTATTTTCAGGGCGCAATTTGATTTGAATTTCAAATCGGATAAAAAGAAGGAGGAGAGGAAATGAGGGGATTGAAATTCATAAAGCCGAAATTAAAATTTGTATTGCTTTTTCCTTTACTGTTTACTGCACGAAAACCATGCGCTGCACAGGAAATTGATTACAAAACGTACTCACTTTTCGTGTATAATTTCATGAAGTACATTGACTGGCCTCCTGAAATTGCAGCCAAAAACGAGTTTGTAGTTGGTATTATTGGCGATTCTCCCATCAGTAAAGAGTTGCAAGCCCTGGCGGCTACCAAAAAGGTAAAGGGCAAAACCATTGTGCTCAAAAAATTTACTACGGTTGAAGAATGTTCAGGATGTCAGTTACTGTATGTGGCCTCGGGAAAAAGCAGCATGATCAAAACAATACGGGAGTCGCTCAAAACAAAACCTGTTTTAGTAGTGGGTGAACGTGAAGGCACGGCTAAAAAAGGAGCGGCACTGAGTTTTGTGACGCTTGAAGACGATGTGCTGAAATTTGATATTAACAAAGCTGAAATTGAGCAGCGTCAGCTTAAGATATCCAGTTCGTTGATTACACTGGGGATAGTTATCGGTTAATCATAACCCCCGGTTTCCGTTTCGTTTTTTACCTTGACATGTATGCATTTTTACTGGAATACCGGCAATACCGGTTCGGTAACCAATTTATAAATGCTGTTTTTGGATAAGAATCGTGTTTTTTAACTCTAACCTTACAAAAATGTTGGTTATTTTTCGCAGGCCTTTGTAAACTCCCGCTTTTTTGATATATTTGAATTTCAAACAGAACCAATGAAGCCCCACTTGCTCCTTGCCCTTTTATTGCCCATTGCGGTTTTGAATACATGTGTAGCGCAAATGAAAGCCGCTGGTTTTGATCCTGCCATACGACCGGTAACCCATCTTGAAAAAGCGGAAAAGGAGGGATGGATTGAGGAAGTAACTGCCCGTACCGCCCATTCGTCCACTTATAGGGGAAAAGACGGGAAAGTAGTTACTTTCAACAGCAAGGCCATTGTCAATTACGTTGATGAAAACGGTGTACTG
>DASPJQ010000531.1:0-2194 GCA_035628535.1 Flavobacteriales bacterium
CGCATAGCCAAGGCCGCCCTCTGCAAAGGGAGAAATGAACCCGTTTTTGTTCAGCTCAAGGCGTACAAATAAAATATGCTGTGAAATGTTATGAAAATTTGAAATGTTGGCAACGGTGTGAACATAATCTTCGCGGTAAAAAGGTACTTCTTTCACCGTATACGAACTAACCCAATTGATGTTATTGCGGTAACCGAAAGAAAAAGGCGTTTTTGCAGGCGAAAAGAAAAATCCCCAGGCAACACCACCGTGTACCGGAACACCTGTTGCCAACTGGTTTTGGCCCGTGCCTACAAACGCATCGGTATTAAAACCCACGGTTTGCGCAGTAGTAGTGTGCGCTGAGAAAATGATTGCTGAGAAGCAAAGGGTATAAATTAGCTTCATAGGTTGTGTTTTGCCATAAATTTAAACAAAAATTATACCATAACGTACTGAGAGGCATAATTTAACAAATACATGCGTGTGTATTGCAAACCCGTTGTTTGTGTAACAGTGCAATAGCCTTGAAAACAATACGGTTGGGTTCTGAATTCATTCTACTTTAATGCAGGTGTCCTTGATTTTTAACGTACCTTTAATGCATGAAGTATTCAGGTAGGCTTTTTGTTTTGCTTGGTTTTTGCATAGCAATTTTATGCTTGTCGGGCAAACCAGTTCCAGGTGTTGACAATGCCGAAGTAAATGAATTTGCCAAAAAAGTGTTGGCTGCTTTTCAAACCAAAAATTATGTGGCGTACAAAAGCCTGCTCATGACCAATGCAGAATTTACCGATATGGTTATGGCCAGCGAGGTTGATGAGGAATCAAAAGTACAGACCATTGAAATGTATGAAGAAGGGCTTGAAGAAGACAAGCAGTTGGAGTTTGATGCTTTTATTGACCATATGGCAGAATTTGGAATTGATTTTGCCGGAATTGATTTCCAAAAAACCGAAGTTGAGGAATACACGGAATACGGTGTGAACGTAGTTAACTGTGCCGTTTATTTTACCGATAGAAAAAATGATTACATGATGGGGCTTTTGAGTTGTTTCAAAACAAAAAACGGTTGGAAATTAAGCCGTATTCCCGTAATGGAACCTCCAAAGGAAAAAGACGAGAGCTGCGAACCGTTTACCCGGCAAATTATGGGCCTTTTGGCCAATAAAGACGAGAAAACATTTCATGCAAAAATCATGACCAATGAAGAAGTGGTGACCATGGTAAAACGCATGAACCTGGGAGAAGAAACCGAAAAAATGGTGCTTGAGCAATTGGAAAGGGAAGGCCCCATGCGCAATGCCAACAAGTGGTATACCGATTTCCAGGAAGACCTGGCCGATTCCAAACTCGATTTAAACAAAGGATTACAACATGCAGTGTTTGCTTACATGATACGCACCGAAAAAGGTGTTGCAGCAGCCAATATGACCTGCAGCATGGTTGCTGACAATAAAAATTATGAGGTCTCTTTCATTGCAGTAAAAACCGATGCCGGATGGAAAATTGTTGACCGCATACGCTTTGATTATGAAGGCAAATACAGTATGGATTATGCTATGCCCGATTCAACCTATTATGATCCATATGCCGATTCCATTGCTGTATACGAATACGAAAAAGAGTTGCAGCGCATGCAGCATGAAATGGATAGCACTGAACGCGCAATGCGTGAGGATTCCGTTCGCAGGGCTGAAGAATACAGGCTGGAAAAAGAAAAGAAGAAGAAAAAAAAGAAATAACTGATAAGTTAATGAACCAATAACCCCATGGAAATTGAATTTACAAACAACCATTGGAGATATCACAAAGGAAATACCTGGTTGAATTGAAAAATTTCCTGAACAGGAAATAATTTCATTTTTCTTTAAGAGAAGTCAACTTAACCAGTTCACCCATCATGCAAATGGAAGCCCCATCAGACACCTTATAGCGTATACTTATTTTTTTGCCTTCATAAGGTGTTACATTAAAATCAGAAAGGTTTACAGGTTCAAGTAAATTACCATTAGGCAACTGGATTAACCAGCTACACCCGTCAACTGCACGGTACGTGAAAATGGCATTCTGTTCTTTTTCCTTATTGCATGAAAAAATGACCAGAGCCGTAGTTATTAAAAATAGGTTTATTACTTTTTTCATACCCTGTTAAACGCAATTGATTTGGCTTAGGGTGGGGAATAATGGAAAATTTAACATTTAGAAATTTTGA
>DASPJQ010000532.1:0-1120 GCA_035628535.1 Flavobacteriales bacterium
TCAACGAGCGCCTCCAATTTCGCTTGTAGCGCCATTGCAAGGTACATGCGGGAAGGGATGGAAGGTATTAAAATTGAAAGCTTCATCGGCCAATTAAAATATTTTCGCCAGTTACATAAATAACCTTATTTAAACCATATCGCGCGCAATACTCAATGATTGAGTTTTTAATCAACTCATTTTCATTCCATTCAACACACACTAATGATGTGTTTGTTAAATCGATTTGTTGCAAAACCTTTAAATCGTTTCCCTCGCAATCTATTGTAATGAAATCGAAAGAGTCAACCCGCACAATTTGTTGGAGTTGATCAATAGTTATTACCTCACACTCAACGTCGTTAAACACAACACCTTGTCGCTTCCATTTTTCGGTTTCGTTTTCATGGATCGTTGAAAGTAAAGCAACATCAGATTGGTTTTTTAAATGCGCGCCACTCTGGTGCAAAGTTGTTTTTCCTTGTTGTTCTCCAATTGCCGCCATTACACAACAAACACGGTTGCTCGTGTCTTTGTGCAGGTTTACCAATTTTTCAAAGGCAATAGGCGATGGTTCACATAACACAGCTTCCCATCCGCGTTCAATCAGAGCAAGTGAGTTAGAAAATGTTTTGCCATCATTAGCACCAACATCCAATACACGGCCAAAGGTTTTTTCTTTGAAATAATCGAGTATATATTGCTCCTCTGAGTTTTGAGAGTACATATTGAAAATATTTTTTAATATATATGCCTTTAATTTTTGCAGCTTATAAAAAAGCCGTTTCATTTTTTGCTGCGTTCACGATAGTGATAAATCAAACCATCAACCACAATTTGCGTTTTAAGTAAACCGGAGTTTTTTAACGCAACAGACCACTCATAGTCCTCGTGTATGGTTTTATCAGGGAAAGGAATTTGCATTGCATGCACCCGTTTTATAGGTGTAATATGATTTGGCCAACGCAGATAAAACTCTTTTCCGTTGCGAGTTGTTGCGCAGTACGGATGCTCTAACCTTATTTCCCAACCCCGTTCATTTGCTCCGTCCGAGGTCATTATCCCATCAATGCCAATAACATCAGGATTGTGTTTTGCAGCCTGTAATATTTTATCTATCGCACCTGGGAAAATGTAATCA